>JANMDH010000140.1:0-2454 GCA_031376195.1 Gemmobacter sp.
CCGATATCCGGATCGAGGCAGCCCTTTCCGCCATCATGGACTGCGAAGACAGCATCGCCGCCGTCGATGCCGCCGACAAGGTCGCAGCCTATGGCAACTGGCTCGGCCTGATGCAGGGCGATTTGACCGAACAGGTCGTCAAGGGCGATCACACCATCACCCGCCGCCTCAACCCCGACGCCACCTATCTTGCCCCCGATGGCAGCTCGCTTTCTGTCAAATGCCGCGCTTTGATGCTGGTGCGCAATGTCGGTCACCTGATGACCAATCCCGCCATCCTTGATGCCGAAGGCACCGAGGTGCCCGAAGGCATCATGGATGCCTTCCTCACCACCCTCTGCGCCCTGCACGATCTGCGAAAAACCGAAGGCCCGCGCAATTCCACCCTTGGTTCCGTCTATGTCGTAAAACCCAAGATGCACGGGCCCGATGAGGTCGCCTTTGCCTGCACCATCTTCGACCGGGTTGAGGACACGCTCGGCCTGCCCCGCGATACCGTGAAACTCGGCATCATGGACGAAGAACGCCGCACCTCCGCCAACCTCAAGGAATGTATCCGCGCTGCCCGCACCCGCGCAGCCTTCATCAACACCGGCTTTCTGGACCGCACCGGCGATGAGATTCACACCGCGATGGAGGCAGGCCCGATGGTGCCCAAAGGCGACACGAAAACGACCGCCTGGATCAAGGCCTATGAGGATCGCAATGTCGACATCGGCCTTGCCTGCGGCCTTAAGGGCCGCGCCCAGATCGGCAAAGGCATGTGGGCTGCCCCCGACCTCATGCGCGACATGCTCGATCAGAAAATCGCCCACCCCATGGCCGGCGCGACCTGCGCCTGGGTCCCCTCGCCCACCGCCGCCACCCTGCACGCCACACATTACCACCGTGTCGATGTCCTCGCCCGGCAGGATGCTATCGCCGCAGGCGGCCCCCGCGCCCGCCTTGCCGATCTGCTCACGATCCCCCTCGCCACCGGCAACTGGCAGCCCGACGCCGTGCAGGCCGAAATTGAAAACAACGCCCAGGGCATCCTCGGCTATGTCGTCCGCTGGATTGATCAGGGCATCGGCTGTTCCAAAGTCCCCGACATCCATGACATCGCCTTGATGGAAGATCGCGCCACCTGCCGCATCTCGTCCCAGGCCCTTGCCAACTGGCTGCACCACGGCGTCGTCACCCCCACGCAGGTCCGCGCCGCCATGCAAAAGATGGCCGTCATCGTCGATCACCAGAATGCCGCCGACCCCGCCTATCGCCCCATGGCCCACGCCTTCGACGGCCTCGCCTGGCAGGCCGCCTGCGATCTCGTGTTTCTGGGCCGTGCCCAGCCCTCGGGCTATACCGAACCCATCCTTCACGCCCGCCGCATCGCCGCCAAGGCGCGTTAGCCGATATCTAGCGCCAACGCATGAATCCGCGTGTTCAAGTCCCCGATCGCCGCATGCACCGCCCGGTGCCGCGCCACCCGGTTCATCGCCGCAAACGCCTCCGCCCGGATCAGCACCCGGAAATGGCTTTCCCCTGACCCGTCATCCCCCGAATGCCCTGCATGTTTGCGGCTTTCATTCTCGATCTCCAGCCGGATCGGCGAAAAAGCGGTCGTCAGCCGTGTTTTCAGGTCATCTTCCACAGCCATCTGCCCCAAGCCCCCTTCTCTCTCCCGCAATATCCCGTAAACTCTACGCCCCGAGTCGGAAAGGCAAGCCTATGACCAAACCCCCGTTCGAATTCGACATCTCGGTGTCGTCCGACAAGAAACGCCGCAAGACCGGCCGCCGTGGCATGTCGGGCGCGTTCGAGACATCGACACGGGCCTGCGACTTTCCCGGCTGCAAGGAAGACGCCAAATACCGCGCCCCCAAATCCCCCGACCTGCTCGATGAATTCTTCTGGTTCTGCAAAGATCACATCCGCGAATACAACCTGAAGTGGAATTTCTTTCAGGGCACCAGCGACGACGATTTCCAGAAATTTCTGGACAAGGATCGCGTCTGGGGCCGCGAAACCCAGCCCTTCGGCAAACGCCCCGACGAAGGCCGCGCCTGGTCCCGCCTGGGCGTCAATGATCCCATCGAAATCCTCGGCACCAACGCCACCCAGAACCCGGGCCGAACGCTCTCAAACGCCAGCCGCAAACTGCCCTCCACCGAACGCAAGGCGCTGGAAATCCTCGACGCCCGCGACAGCTGGACCAAGCCAGAGATTCGCAAGCAATACAAAAGCCTTGTCAAAGACCTCCACCCCGACATGAACGGCGGCAACCGCGATGACGAGGGCCGCCTGCAAGAGGTGGTCTGGGCCTGGGACCAGATCAAGGACAGCCGGAATTTCCGGGACTGACCGGGGGTTGGGTGGGACGTTTGAAATTTTTCAGCACACGCCCAAGGGTCTGCGTGCCCCGCACAATCATGTTATGATGGTAATATGCGGTGACGTGCAGGGAAATCGGGG
>JANMDH010000149.1:0-5419 GCA_031376195.1 Gemmobacter sp.
CGCTGACCCCGCCAAGCGCGGTTGAGCCGAGCGCGACCAGCTTTTCCCCGATCACCACGCCCGGCCCCTGCAGCACCAGCGCGCCGGACGGATCCTGCAGGACCTGCACCCCGGCCGTCAGGGCAAAATCGGTGGCCTGCCCGGCCAGACGTGCCGCCGCCCCCGCCGACCTGTTGACCCGTTCGCAAAAACTGCGCGACGGTTTGCGGCAGGTCATCCAGGCATCGCGCGCGCCTTCGGCATAGCCGATGTAGGTGCGGGCGGCAGAATCCCATTGCAGACAGAACGGGCCACGTTCGGCATCAGTCAGTTCAGGGGTCAGAACACGCAAGGTGACAAGGCCAGGGCAGGTGATGGTGCCGCGTTCCCCGTAAAGCCATTCGCGCATGGATTGGCTGTCTTTCAGCGCCACCACATCAGGGTCATAGAAGAACCCGAGCACTTCACCCCGGATGGAGGTTTCGCAGCCTGACAGCGCTTGCGCCTGTGCGGACCTTACGCCGAAAATGATCAGAATGGCCAGAACGACCAACCCTATGCCACGCCTCGTCATCCGCCCGCCCATTCTGGCTTTTTGCTTGACGACAGAATATTCGACGGGCGGCTGAAAGCCAACCGCGCAATCCGGCAGGGGGCCTGATCGGCAGACTGTCGCCGCTGCCCCGGTTGCGGTGATGGGCAACAGCATCGGCATCGACCTGATCCGGTGGATGGCGTGGCTACTTCAATTCGACCTCGACAAAGCTCATTCCCTGATCGCCATCGCAGATCACGTTATGCTCCACCCCTTCAGCACGGCGATAGGCCGTGCCGGCGGGCACCAGCACCCGACGCTCACCCCCATCGGCATCGACCAACAGCATGGGGCAGTCGGTCACGGCGGTGATGACATAATCGAAGCCGTGGCGGTGCCAGCCGGTTTCCGCGCCGGGGGCAAAGTCGAAACGGGTGACGCGGACGCGGTCATCATCGACCATCTGGGTGGCGGTGCAGGCGGGTCGCGTCATTCGAGTACCTTCAGGACATCGGCCAGCGTGCCGATCAGGTGATCAATTTCCGCTTTGGAAATGATCAGCGGCGGGCTCATCGCGATGATGTCGCCCGTCGTGCGGATCAGGATGCCTTTTTCATAGGCGGCGAGGAACGCATTGAAGGCCCGTTTTGTGGGTGCACCGGCGATGGGTTCCAATTCCACCGCCCCGATCAGGCCGAGGTTGCGCACATCGATCACATGGCGCGTGCCGCGCAGGGAATGCAGGGCCTGTTCCCAATAGGGAGCGATTTCGGCGGCGCGTTCAAAGAGCGCTTCTTCCTTGTAGGTATCGAGGGTCGCAATCGCAGCAGCCGAGGCAATCGGGTTCCCGGAATAGGTATAGCCGTGGAACAATTCGATCATATTTTCCGGGCCGGTCATGAAGGCATCGTGGATGCCCGCCGTGGTCAGCACCGCGCCCATCGGGATTACGCCGTTGGTCAGGCCCTTGGCGGTGGTCATCATATCGGGCAGCACGTTGAAATAATCGGCGGCAAAGGGCGCGCCAAGGCGACCGAAGCCGGTGATCACCTCGTCGAAAATCAACAGGATGCCGTGCTTTTTGGTGATCGCGCGCAGTTTTTCCAGATAACCCACCGGCGGGATCAGAACGCCGGTGGAGCCTGCCACAGGTTCCACGATCACCGCCGCAATCGTTTCGGCCCCGTGCAGGGTCACGATACGCTCCAACTCGTCCGCAAGGTTCGCGCCATGTTCCGGCATGCCCTTGGAATAGCTGTTCAGGGCGGGCAGATGCGTGTGGGGCATGTGATCGACGCCCGCCAGCAGGGTGCCGAAGACCTTGCGGTTGTTGACGATCCCGCCCACCGAAATGCCTCCGAAGTTCACCCCGTGATAACCGCGTTCGCGCCCGATCAGCCGGGTGCGCGCGCCCTCGCCGCGCGCACGGTGATAGGCGATGGCGAGTTTCAACGCCGTTTCAACACTTTCCGAGCCGGAGTTCGTGTAAAACACATGCTCGATCCCCTTGGGGGCCAGATCGACCAAGCGGTTCGCGAGTTCAAAGGCCGACGGATGGCCCATCTGGAACGCGGGCGCATAATCCATCTCGCCCGCCTGCCGCGCAATCGCCTCGGTGATCTTGGGGCGGCAATGGCCCGCGTTGCAGCACCACAGGCCCGCCGTTCCGTCCAGAACCTGCCGCCCGTCGCTGGTGGTGTAGTGCATGTCGCGCGCGCCCACGAACATGCGCGGGTTTTTCTTGAACTGCCGGTTCGCGGTGAAGGGCATCCAGAAGGCGTTCAGGTCATTCGGGGCGACATTGCGGTCAAGGGCCATGGGGTTTCCTTATGCGTTCGCGCCGTTCAGGGGCCGCGCGGTTTGATCAAATCTGTGGCGACGGTATCAGCAGCACCGCAATCGTCAAGCTGACGTTACACCAGAATTGCACCCGGGGCTAATTTCCGGCAAGGGTCGGGCTGAATGAAACCGCAGGATGGCCCGATGCCCCACGTCCGCCCGAAAACCCGCATACAGCTTCGCAATTCCGAGGTCATTCTGGAAGCAGCGCTGGAGGTGTTTTCGACCCAAGGCTTTCGCGGTGCGACACTGGATCAGATTGCGGATGCGGCGGGTTTGTCAAAGCCGAACCTGCTGTATTACTTTCCGTCGAAAGAGGCGGTCCATCAGGCCCTGCTGACGCGGCTTTTGGACACCTGGCTTGACCCTTTGCGCAGCATGAACCCGGATGGCGACCCTGTTGCCGAAATTCTGGCCTATGTCCGGCGCAAACTCGAACTGAGCCGCGATTACCCGCGCGAAAGCCGTCTGTTCGCGAATGAGATCCTGCAAGGTGCGCCGCGCATGCAGGCGGTGATCAAAACCGACCTGAAAACGTTGGTGGATGCGAAGTCGGTTGTGCTGCTGGGCTGGATGGATCAGGGCCGCATCGCCCGCCTGCCGCCTGTGCATTTGATCTTTTCGATCTGGGCCCTGACCCAGCATTATGCCGATTTCGACGTGCAGGTCCGCGCCATTCTGGGGGACGGGCACGACCCGTTTGCCGAGGCGGGGGACTATCTGGAAACCTTGTTCTGCAAGATGCTTGCCGTTTAAAAACGCGTTATCGCTTGCCGCCTTGTGTCATTGGGCCTATCTAACCCAAGTTCCACAAGGGTGCCCGGATGACCTCGCAAGAAACCGATGCGGATGCTGATGTGGTCAATGGGCATCATCGCACGCCAAAGCTTTGGCTGCTGACACTCGGGTGTATCGGGGTTGTCTATGGCGACATCGGGACAAGCCCACTTTACGCGATGCGCGAATCCCTGCATGCGGCAAGCTATGACGGACTGACCCGCGACGATGTGATTGGCGTGATTTCCCTGCTGATCTGGACATTGATCCTGCTGGTCACCATCAAATACGTCACGCTGATCATGCGCGCCGACAACCAAGGCGAGGGCGGCACATTGTCGCTGGTCGCGTTGGTGCAGCAGGCGCTAGGCCGCAGGCCGGTCTGGCTGCTGACCATCGGGATGATCGGCATTTCGTTGTTTTTCGGCGATGCAATCATCACCCCTGCCATGTCGGTTCTGTCTGCCGTCGAAGGCATGTCGCTGGTCGCCCCGTCTTTTTCGCCATTTGTCGTTCCCGTGACCCTTGTGATCATCGTGGTCCTGTTCCTGTTCCAAAGCAAAGGCACTGCGGCGGTTTCCAGACTGTTCGGCCCCATCATGACAATCTGGTTCATTGTCATGGCCGTCATGGGGCTGTGGCACATCGGGGATGATCTGAGCATTCTTTCCGCCTTGAACCCGGTCCACGCGGTGGGATTCCTGTTCACCAACGGCTTTGCGTCACTGATCGTGCTTGGTTCGGTTTTTCTTGCTGTCACCGGCGGTGAGGCGCTGTATGCCGACATGGGCCATTTCGGCCGCAAACCGATCCGGATTGCGTGGGGGGTTCTGGTTTTTCCCGCCCTGACGCTGAGTTATCTTGGGCAGGGCGCGCTGGTGTTGTCACGACCGGAAACCGCGTCGAACCCGTTCTTTCTGATGGCCCCGGAATGGGCATTGTTGCCGCTGGTCATCCTGGCAACCGCCGCGACCGTCATCGCCAGTCAGGCCGTGATTTCGGGGGCGTTTTCGATGATGAAACAGGCGGTCCGGATGGGACTGTTGCCCCGGTTGGAAATTCAGCACACATCCGAAAGCCAGGTTGGCCAGATCTATCTGCCCAAGGTGAATGCGATTCTTTTCATCGGTGTTTTCATCCTTGTCATTCTGTTTGGCAGTTCCAGCAATCTTGCCAGCGCCTATGGCATCGCGGTGTCTGGCGACATGGTGATCACGTCGATCCTTGGCGTCGTGTTGTTCCGTGGCGCGTGGAAATGGTCGCTTGGTCTGACGATTGCCGTGATGGCGCCCATTCTTTTGCTGGAAACCTTGTTTCTTGGATCAAACTTCCTGAAGGTGCTGGATGGCGGCTATGTGCCGTTGCTGATCGCCGCGACGATGGTTCTGCTGATGTGGAGTTGGGTGCGGGGCACGGCTTATGTCCAGATGCTGGCCCGACGCGGGGCGACGTCGATCACGACGCTGATCGGATCGCTTGCGAAAAGCAAAAGCCTGACAATCGTTCCGGGAACGGCGGTATTTCTGACCTCGGACCCCGGCATCGTTCCAGCAGCGTTGATGCACAACCTGAAACACAATCATGTCCTGCATGAGCGGAACATGATTGTCACGGTCGTGGTGGCCAACAGCCCCTATGTTTCGGATGCGAACCGCATTGCACTGACCAAACTGGGCGAGCGGTTCACCGCAGTAGAAATCGCCTTCGGCTATATGGAAGAACCCAATGTGCCGCGCGCCTTGTCGCTTGCGCGCAAAAAGGGTGAAAAGTTCGATATCATGTCGACCTCGTTCTTTCTGAACCGGCGGTCGTTCCGGTCTGCAAAGACCCAAGGCCTGCCTGTCTGGCAGGAAAAACTGTTTGTGGCGCTGACGAAATCGGCGTCCGATGCGACGAACTTTTACCGGCTGCCCACGAACCGGGTGATCGAGTTGGGGCAGCAGTTGAGCATCTGATCCGCGTTAACCGGCAGGTAACCTTGATCGGGCATTGTGGCGGGATGCAGATGTTTCCGATCACCGTCCTTCCCAAAGCCGAACCAGACACCTTTGCCTGGATCGACCTTGTCTTTCAGGCCAAAGCCGTCAAGAAGGGCGGCATCGTGCGGCGTGCGGTAAAAGACATCGAACGAGAAGTGGGACGCGATGCCTTTGTCGCCGAAGTGCGCCGCCGCAAATTCCATCTGGTGGAATGCGGCGGACAGTTTATTGTGATCTGCAATCCGGGACATCTGCAGGTCGTTTGTTGAACCCGCTCTGTAATCTAAAAATTTTCGTCGAAAATTTTTAG
>JANMDH010000157.1:0-17389 GCA_031376195.1 Gemmobacter sp.
GGGCACTGGCGGATCATCTGTTACGGCGGATCGTGCTCGGCCGTGATGTTGCGGGCAGGCAGGCGCGGGTCAGAAATCATGCCGTCGTTTTCGACCCGAGAACGGGATCGACGCCTTTGGTCAGGCTGGACAGTGGCGATGCCGACGGGTTGTTGATGACGGATCTCTTGCCAGAGGATGCCGCCCGGTTTGCGTTTTACGCGGCTGTGACGGGGGACGCGGTGCAACAGGTGTTGGTCAACGGTGACGTGGGGCCGATCCTGGCCACGGTGTTGGCCCGCGATGCGGCTGCCGGGTTGTTGCCGTATGACCCGGCGGAATGGGCTGCGGTCTGGGCACCGACACTACGGGCGACGGCGGGGGATGTGATGGCGCTGTTCCCGACCGGCGCGGTGGAACGGATCGCGGCACGCTACGGCATGATGCTGGTGCGCGGGGCCAGCCGGGTGCGGGCGGCGGGGGCAGGGGCCACCACTCTGCGCCATCAGGCGGGCGCGGGGGATGTGCAGATCGCAAGGCGGGGCGCGCCCTACGCCGCGTTTTTCGCGGTAGAGGAATACGATATCGCGTGGCGGCGGTTCCGGGGCGACATCAGCCCACCCGCCCGCCGGGCGGTGTTTGTGGCGGGGGATGCGGTGACGGTGTTGCCCTATGACCCGGTCAGGGATCGCGTGCTGCTGATCGAACAGTTCCGGGTGGGGCCGATGGCACGCGGGGATGCGCAGCCCTGGTTGCTGGAACCGATCGCCGGGCGCATCGACGCGGGCGAAACCCCGCAAGCTGCCGCGCGGCGCGAGGCGGTGGAAGAGGCGGGGCTGACATTGGGCGCACTTTTGCCCGTGGCGCAGTATTATCCGACACCCGGGGCGAATTCCGAATACCTGTATTCCTATGTCGCGATCTGCGATTTGCCGGATGATGCCACAGGCATTTTCGGATTGGCATCCGAGGCCGAAGACATCCGGTCGCATCTGGTGCCGTTTGACGCATTCATGGCCTTGGTGGCCAGCGGCGAGGTGGCGAACGCGCCGCTGATCCTGACGGCGCTGTGGTTACAGCGGGAACGCGCAGCTTTGCGGCCGCAATCCGTGTCGGGTTCTTGAGTTCCCGCGCCCCAGCGCCTAAACCTTGACCAAACAGATCAAGGACGCCCCCTCATGCGCATTCAACGTGACCTTGCCGATGCGATTGGCAAGACCCCTCTGATCCGCCTTCGCAAGGCGAGCGAGGCGTCGGGCTGCGAAATTCTGGGCAAGGCGGAATTTCTGAACCCCGGTCAGTCAGTCAAGGACCGCGCCGCGCTGTACATCATCAAGGATGCGGTGGCCAAGGGCCTCCTGAAACCCGGCGGGACGATTGTCGAAGGCACCGCCGGCAACACGGGCATCGGGCTGGCGCTCGTCGGGGCCTCGATGGGCTTTCGCACCGTCATCGTGATCCCCGAAACCCAAAGCCAGGAAAAGAAGGATATGCTGCGCCTTGCCGGTGCCGAACTCGTGCAGGTTCCCGCCGCCCCCTACAAGAATCCCAACAACTATGTCCGCTATTCCGGGCGGCTGGCCCAGGCGCTGGCACAGACGGAACCGAACGGCGCGATCTGGGCCAATCAGTTCGACAACGTCGCAAACCGGCTTGCCCATGTCGAAACCACCGGCCCCGAAATCTGGGATCAGACGGATGGCCGCGTCGATGGCTTTATCTGCGCCGTAGGCTCTGGCGGCACGCTTGCGGGCGTCGCGATTGCGCTGCAGCACAAGGGCGTCAAGATGGGTCTCGCCGATCCCGAAGGGGCCGCACTCCATTCCTTCTACACCGATGGCAGCTTTGACGCGCCCGGCAACAGCATCACCGAAGGCATCGGTCAGGGCCGCATCACCGCCAATCTGGAAGGCTTTACCCCGGATTTCAGCTATCGCATCCCCGATGCCGAGGCGCTGCCGATCGTGTTTGACCTGCTGTCCGAAGAAGGCCTGTGTCTGGGCGGATCATCCGGCATCAATATCGCCGGTGCCATGCGCATGGCCAAAGACATGGGACCGGGCAAGCGCATTGTGACCATCCTGTGCGATTACGGCAACCGTTATCAGTCCAAACTGTTCAACCCTGCTTTCCTGCGCTCCAAAGACCTGCCCGTCCCCGAATGGCTGGATCGCGGCCCCCGCCGCATTCCGGAAGTGTATCAGGACGCATGACACCGGCCCGCCCCCTGTCGGCCCTGCGGTCCGCACTTTGGGGTCTGGTTCTGGTCGCGGCCTTGCCGTTGGCCCAGATCGCCGGTGCGCAAACAACCGACGCCCCCACCGATCAGGGGACGGGTCCGCCCAAAACCCGCCCCGACCCCACATCTGCCCCACCCGGCACAAAACCCACCAAGTCGATCTCGATCACGCCCTCTGCGCCGAATGCGCCCGACTATGCGGCATGGGACAGGCTCGCCACCCGCGCCGAAACCGCCATTGCCGACAACAAGACGCTTAATCAGGGGCTGGAACTGCTGCGGTCCCAACTGGTCGATTGGCGCGCCGCCCTTCTGCTGGCGCAGAACACCAACTCCACCCGGATCGGCACCCTGCGCACCCAGATACAGGCGCTTGGCCCCACCCCCGCGGCAGGCGAGACAGAGGCCGAAGAAATCGCCCTGCGCCGCAAGGCGCTGACCGATCAGTTGGTCCGCCTGCAAGCCCCCGGCATTGCCGCGGAAGAGGCGTATACCCGCGCCGATGGCCTGATCCGTGAAATCGACCGCACCCTGCGCGAACGGCAGGCAAATGAACTGCTGAAACTGTGGCCGATGCCGATCAACCCCGGCAACTGGCCGCTGGCCCTGAAGGGGATCACGACCACCACGCTCGATTTGTGGGAAGAAACCCGCGCCGTCGCCACCGGCCCCCGCGCCGGGCGCGATCTGCGCGACAATCTGCCCCTGATCCTCGCCCTGCTCGTCATCGCGCTGGCTCTCATCTCGCGCGGGCGCAGCTGGATTGACCTGATCACCCGGCGGCTGGCCGATCTCGGGCCGGAACGCGCCCGCAAACTTTGGGCGCTCGTCGCCTCCGTCGGTCAGATCGTTGTTCCCCTCGCCGGCGTTTTTGCGCTGGCCGAGGCGTTGCAACTGACCGGAATGCTGGGCGCCAAGGGCAAGGAAATCGCCCGCGCCCTGCCCACACTCGGCACGATCCTGTTCACAGCCATCTGGCTGGGATCGCGCATCTTCCCGCAATCAGACGGCACGGCCGCCCCCCTGCGCCTGCCGGTGGAACGCCGTGCCGAAGGCCGGTTTCACAGCTTTGCCCTTGGCTTGATGCTGTCGCTGAACGCGCTGCGCCAGTTGATCTTCCCCCCCAGCGAAGTCGGCGATGCCGCCACCTCCGTCCTCAGCCTGCCGTTGCTTGCGATCACCGGGTTGCTGCTCTTGCGGCTGGGCGCGTTATTGCGCCAGCATGCAAAGACCCCGGCAGATGTCGGGGAACAATCGGGATACCGCAATCGCCTGATCGGCTTTATCGGCCAGGGTTTGCTGGTCGTCGGTGTGCTCGGCCCGCTGCTCGGGGCGGTCGGCTACGTGTCCGCCGCAGGGGCAATGGTCTATCCTGCCGCCCTGTCCATCGCCTTGCTGGGTGCCCTGATCATTCTGCAGCAGGCCGTGGCCGACCTCTACAGCCTGATCCTGCGCGAAGACAGCCAACGCCAGCTTGCGCTGCTTCCGGTGCTTGTCGGGTTTGCCCTCAGTCTGGCCGCCCTTCCCCTGCTCGCCCTGATCTGGGGCGCGCGGTCCGATGACCTGACCGAGATTTGGCAGCGGTTCCGCGAAGGGTTCCAGATGGGGGAAACCCGCATCTCGCCCACCGATTTTCTGTATTTCGTCCTGCTGTTCGGCTTTGGCTATGTCCTGACGCGCCTTGTCCAGGGCGCGCTGAAATCCACCATCCTGCCCAAGACGCGGCTGGATACCGGCGGGCAGAATGCTATCGTGGCGGGCACCGGCTATCTCGGCATCTTTCTGTCCGGCCTGATCGCTATCCGGGCCGTCGGGATTGATCTGTCGGGTCTTGCCATCGTGGCCGGTGCCCTGTCGCTCGGCATCGGTTTCGGCCTGCAGAACATCGTGTCGAACTTTGTCTCCGGCATCATCCTGCTGATCGAACGCCCCGTCAGCGAAGGCGACTGGATCGAGGTCGGCACCGTTTCCGGCACCGTCCGCGCCATCTCGGTGCGCTCCACTCGCATCCAGACCTTCGACCGCAGCGATGTCATCGTGCCGAATGCCGACCTCGTTTCGCAACGCGTGACGAACTGGACGCGGTTCAACATGACCGGGCGGTTGATCGTGCCCGTGAATGTGGTGCATGGCAGTGATGCCGCACTCGTCGAAAAGGTGCTGCGCAGCATTGCCGAGGCGCAGCCTCTGGCCGTCTTGAACCCGGCCCCCACCATCGCATTGGTCGGGTTCACGATGGATGCGATCCAGTTCGAGATGCGCATCATCCTGCGCGACGTGAATTTCAGTCTGAATGTGCGGTCGGACATCAACCATCAGATCCTGCGTCGCTTTGCGGATGAAGGGATCGTTCTGGCGCATACGCCCAGTGCGGCACTCGCCTTGGCGGCAAACACCGATGCGCCGCAAGCCGCGCCGCAAGGCCCCCGGACCAGCACTGAACCCGCCCCGCCCCGCCGCCCCGAGCCTGAGGAGCCGACGCTGTGACCACCCGCCTTCTGTTCCGCGATGACGCTTATCTGCGTGAAGCCCCCGCCTGCGTGGTCGGCCACACGGCTGAGGGCGGCATGATCCTTGACCAATCCTTGTTCTACGCAACCGGCGGGGGCCAGCCGGGCGATTCAGGCCGTGTTTTGTGGGATGGCGGGGTGATCCCGATTGCCACAGCCGTCAAGGCCGGGGATGGCCGCATCGCCCTTGTCCCCGCCGATGCGCTGCCCCTGCCGCCGATGGGTGCTGCCGTGACCCAGATCCTCGACTGGGACCGTCGGTATCGCCACATGCGGATGCACACGGCGCTGCATCTGTTGTCCGTGGTGATCCCCTTGCCCGTGACCGGGGGCCAGATCGGTGCCGACAAGGGCAGGCTCGATTTCGACATGCCCGACCCTTTGACCGACATTGACGGCTTGAATGCCGCCCTGTCCGCCCTGATTGACCGCGACTTGCCAGTGACCGACAGCTGGATCACGGATGACGAACTTCTGGCAAACCCCGGCCTTGTGAAAACCCTCCGCGTGGCACCGCCGATGGGGCAGGGGCAGGTGCGCCTTGTGCGGATCGGGCAGGGGGCATCACAGGTGGATCTGCAGCCCTGCGGCGGAACCCATGTCCTGCGCACCGCCGAAATCGGGCACGTGGAAATCGGCAAGATCGAAAAGAAGGGGCGCGAAAACCGGCGCGTCAGTCTGCTGTTGGTGGATTGACCGGTACACACGGTCTGCCGCTTTCGCTGTTCAAAGCGCGATTCGCCACTCAAGGTTAACGCCGCCTGCCTCGCTTGCGTGTATGTACGGATGCAATACGCAAAACATACGGAAAAAATACGCGCGCAATACGGCATTTATTCTGATCGGTCAGATGGTTATACCACCGAACGCCGCAAATCCGTTCAAATCCGGTCCGGCAACCGTTGCAGCGCCGCCAGAACCTCAGGCGGCACGTCAGACGCCGCCCCCAGCCCCGATTGGCGCGCCACCTGCCGCCAAAGCGCAGGGTCGTCCGGCAGGCGTTCCATGACAGTCACGCTCAGCCGGTTGCTGTCCATCGTGCGGCGCCGGGTCAGGAAGGACAAACCCGTGTAATAACGCGTCTGCCCCGCCAGCCCGTATTCAAAGAACGTCAAATTGAACGTACTTTCGATCGACGTGGCACAGATCAGCGATACACCGTCAAAGTGTTGAAACATAACGCCCCTGAACTGGTTCGTCCGGGCAAAGCGGGGCGAACCGGGCCTGACAGGTGCCGCAAAAACATCGGTCGCCTTCCAGTGTTTCGTGGTGCCATCGGTGTAAATCCGCGCCATGCTGGAATAGACAGCCCCCGGCCGCTGAAACGACATGCGCCAGAACCGGTACATCGCATCCGGCAACAGATAATGATCAAAAGGCCGTCGGTTCAACGACATCACATCGCGGTACAGAACCTCGGTCGCCAGTTCCATCGCATCGCGCACCCGCGGTTGCAGCGGTTCCAACAGGATGTTCGCATCCACTCCGAACTTCGCACAGATTCGGAACAGAACGTCCGGCCGCGGGAATGCCTCGCCTGATAAATACCGGTTAAACTGGGTGCGATTGACCCCGATTTCGGAACAAAGTTTGCTGACAGACGGAACATCCCGGCATAAAAGTCGTAAATTATCACCCAGAACCTGCCGTAGGGCCGAAGGTGAAGGCGAAGAGTTTCCAACCACGCGACAGTCTGCCTAAGATTACAGGGCCAGTCCAAACCGTCGTGGCCGAAAGTTGACGCTAATCAGCGTCAGATATGACACAAACACATCGGCTTTGCACGTGGTTTGAATCATCCCAATGTCTGCCGTTTGGATTCTGTCGGCGTTAGGCTGGGTTTAGTTTCAAATTCAACCAGTTGTCGGGCCTTTGAGCCAACGACCTTATGGAGGTGACATGCGCGGAGTCGTCATCTGGCATTGCCAAAACACGCGGCGGGCGGTTGTCTGGTGCGATGACAGCGGCGAACTTGCCTATGCCAGCGATGGCAAGGCGTGGGTCAACCCGATGCAACAGGTTGCAATCGGCGACTACGTGGCCTTTGACCTGCGGTCATCGGTTGCGACACGCAGTTGTGCCAATCTGCGTTTGATCGAACAGGGTCACGCACCAGACCTCGCGGGTGTGCTGCACCAACGGCAGCAGGCCTCCCGCCCGATGTTGGTGGCGGTCGCCTGATGTGTTTGACGCAGTGGCCAGTCAAGGCTGCAGCCAAGATCGCGATCACACTCCCCCCCTTGCAAGTCCGGCGTCAACAAGGTTAGGAAGCCCCTGACGGAGCGGTGGCCGAGTGGTCGAAGGCGCACGCCTGGAAAGTGTGTAGGCGGGGAACCGTCTCGAGGGTTCGAATCCCTCTCGCTCCGCCACTTCGGAACAAAGCTGGGCACCTGGCCCGTCGGGTCCGCTGCGCCTGCCAGTGTTCTGAACAGGTCGCCCTTCGATCCCATGATGCGGACTTCGCCTTCATCGACTTCGACCCGTTGGGCCAGGGCGCGCAGATGGTCGCGGCGGTAGCCGCCACCGGGCAGGCGCATCCGGTCGCGGGCGGTGCTGGCGAACTTGCGGAGCATCTGTGGCGTGATCGATTTCTGGCTGATGGTGTTGAACAAGGCCGAGCCGAGGCTGAACCGCCCCGGGTTTACCGGAGGGCAAAACTCTCGGAGAATTGCCCCTTATGGAACAGACATCAAAGAAGAAGACCGCGAAGCCCTATTCCCCCGAGTTCCGCGAACGTGCGGTGCGGCTGGCTATGGAACACCGCGATGAGTATCAGAGTGAAGCTGCCGCTCTGACGGCGATCGCGGGTAAATTGGGCTGCTCGCCAGACAGCCTTCGCGTCTGGATGCGACAGGTCCAGCGCGATGGCGGCGATCGGCCGGGACCTACCAGCGCTGAGATTGCGCGGATTAAAGAGCTTGAGCGCGAGAACCGGGAACTGCGGCAGGCCAATGAGATTCTGCGCAAAGCTTCAGCATATTTTGCTCAGGCGGAGCTCGACCGCCCGTTTCGCAAATGATGGATTTCATTGAGGAAAGCCGAGAGGCATTCGGGGTCGAGCCGATCTTCAGGACACTGCAGTTTGCCCCATCCACTTACTACGACCGGCGCGCCGTTGCGCGCGATCCTGACCGGGCCTCGGCCCGGGCCAGATCGGACGCGGCCCTAAGCATCAAGATCGATGCTGCCTGGGATGCCAACCGCAAGCTCTATGGTGCGCGGAAGATTTGGCGCGTCTTGCGACGACAGGGGGAAGATGCCGCTCGCTGCACGGTCGAGCGTTTGATGCGCAGCTTGGGGATCAGAGGTGTGGTGCGCGGCAAGAAGGTCATCACCACCAATCCTGACACCTCGCAACCCTGCCCAGACGACAAGGTGAACCGCCTGTTCAAGGCGGATCGGCCGAACAAGCTGTGGGTTTCAGATTTCACCTATGTGCCCACATGGTCCGGGACGGTTTATGTGGCCTTCGTAATTGATGTCTTTGCACGGCGGATCATCGGCTGGCGTGCCTCAACTTCGATGAAGACCCAGTTTGTCCTCGATGCGCTGGATCAAGCAATCTGGCAACGAAAAACGCAGGATAACAAGGGCTTGATGCACCATTCCGACCGCGGATCGCAATACTTGTCCATCAAGTATACTGAACGCCTGGCGGAGGCCGAAATCGATCTCTCAGTCGGGACAGTCGGTGACGCCTACGACAACGCCCTTGCAGAATGCGTCATCGGCTTGTTCAAGACAGAGGTGATCAACCAGATCGGCCCATGGAAATCGATGCGCGAGGTCGAATGGGAAACCCTCAAATGGGTCGATTGGCATAACAACCGCCGCTTGCTCGGCCCCATCGGATACGTCCCACCAGCAGAAGCAGAGGAGGCGTTCTATGCAAACATGAACTCACTCGATATGGTCGCTTAGTCGTTGAACAAACCACCCTCCGGTAAACCCGGGGCGGTTCAGATCACCTTCTTCGATGTGACCGGCGGCAAGGCCGCCCGCGACGCGGGCACCAAGGCGCGGATTTTTGCCCAAGCCATGGCGAGACGATCCGGCAGCCGTTGGTGGCAATGGATGACGCGCTGCGGATCGTGTCGATTAACCCGGCGTTCGAACAGTTGTTCGGGGTGACCTCGATCATAGTAACAGGCCAGTCATTTCCGGACCTTCTGCTGGGCGATGGCGCGTCTTCGGGTTTGCGCAGTGCACTGGACACGTTGATCGCTGATGGCCAGCCATTCAACGATACGCTTGTCGACTACACTGCATCCCGCCGGTTGGTGCGGCATCTGATGATGAACGGGCGCAAACTGATGCGCGAGGGCGGGCGGCAGACGCTGATCCTGCTGGCGATCGAGGATGTCACGGATCAACGCCGTGGGCAGGCGGCGACAGGCACGCTGGCCGCAATTGTGGGTTCGTCGCGCGATGCTATTTTCAGCATGGATGTTGCCGGCAACCTGAGCAGCTGGAACGCCGGGGCGGAGGCAATCTTCGGGTTTTCCGAGGCCGACATGATTGGGCGGTCTGTATCTTGTCTGGATGATCCAACGGCGATCGGCCCTTCGCCGGACTGGTTCGCACAATTCCGCGAGGGTGGCGAGACGTTACATTACAAACAATCCCGCCTGCGCAAGGATGCATCATCGGTATGTGTATCGGTGACAGACTCGCCGCTGCGGGACAATGCGGGCACGCTGACAGGCGCGTCCAGCATAGCGCGCGATATCACCGAACGCCGCCGCGCCGAACATCACCGTGATATTCTGGTGGGCGAGTTGAACCACCGGGTCAAGAACACGCTGGCCATCGTGCAGGCCATCGCATCGCAAACCCTGCGCGGCGACATCACCCTGCCCGATGCCCACGATGCGTTTGGTGCGCGGCTGATGGCGCTGGCGCGCGCGCATGATGTGCTGATCGACGAAAACTGGGCGGGCACGGATTTTCCCAGCGTGATCAACGCAACCATCGCGCCACATATCGGCGGACAGAACCGGTTCGTGATCAGCGGGCCGTTTGTGGCGCTGAACCCATCAGTTGGCATGACATTCAGCATGGCAATTCACGGGTTATGCACAAACTCGGCAAAGTATGGCGCCTTTTCCGTGCCCGAAGGTCTGATAACCATTGCGTGGAACGTCAGTCAGGTGCATGGCATGCCCGTCCTGCACTGGACTTGGACCGAAAGTGGTGGCCCGCCGGTGACAAAGCCTGTGAGGACAGGTTTCGGGACCAGCCTGATTGAACAGGCGCTGGCGATGGAACTTTCGGGCAAGGTCAGCGTTTCTTAGCATCACGACGGCGTGATCTGCGTGCTTGACGCGCCGCTTCCGTCGTAGTTGCCAGAACAGGATAGCCAATGAACGCCGGACCCACCATCAGGTTGAGGGTCATGATTGCTGAGGACGAAGCCATCATCGCACTGGACCTCGCCAATATGATCGGCGATCTGGGCCATGATGTGGTGAAAATGGCGAACCGGATTGATGCCGCCATGGCATTCGCAGCATCTGGGGAACTGGACCTTGCCATTCTGGACATGAACCTGCGCGGTCAGTTGTCATTTCCTATTGCAACGATCCTGCGCGCGCGCGGCATTCCGTTCATCTTTGCCAGCGGCTACGGAACGCGCGGGCTGATCGACGGCTTTGCCGACGCCCTGGTATTGACCAAACCTTATTCCAGCGACGCGCTGGCCCAAATGGTGGCGGTTTCGCAGGCTTAGGCGCCCCGTCACCCGTCATGCCCCCCCACTTTTTTTGGGAACGTTCACTTGCACGGGGCGTTGTCACGATGAAACGCTCCCTTATGCGCCCGAAAGGTGTAAGTCATGACCACGCCAAGCCAGTCCGCCGACCTGAATGATCTGATCTCAGCACGAGGGGAAGGTGGCGAAATTCACCAGCATGCCGACAATGGCCATGACCGCCTGACGACAGCGCAAGGTGTCGTCATTGCTGACAACCAGAATTCGCTGCGCGTGGGCACGCCGGGGCCAACACTGCTTGAGGATTTTGTTCTGCGCGAAAAGATCTTTCACTTCGATCACGAACGCATCCCGGAACGTGTGGTGCATGCGCGGGGATATGGCGCGCATGGTACCTTTGAATGCACGCGGGCGCTTGGCGATATCACGCGCGCCGCACCCTTTGCCGCGATCGGAAAGCAGACCGAGGTATTTGTGCGTTTCTCGACCGTTGCCGGCAGCGAAGGCTCGGCGGACCTTGCCCGCGACGTGCGCGGTTTTGCGGTGAAGTTTTACACGGATGAAGGCAACTGGGACCTTGTGGGCAACAACATGCCTGTCTTTTTCATTCAGGATGCCATCAAGTTTCCCGATCTTGTGCATGCGGTCAAACCCGTGCCCGATCGGGGATTTCCGCAGGCGGCATCAGCCCATGACAACTTTTGGGACTTCATCTCGCTGACGCCCGAAGCGATGCACATGATCATGTGGACCATGTCGGACCGGGCGATTCCGCGGTCTTTCTCGACCATGGAAGGGTTCGGGATTCATACTTTTCGGTTCGTTGCCACTGACGGTGCGTCCACGTTCGTAAAATTTCACTGGAAGCCACGGATGGGCCTGCAATCAGTGCTGTGGGATGAGGCGGTCAAGGGCAATGGGGCCGACGCCGACCGTCACCGCCGCGATCTGTGGGATGCAATCGACAGGGGTGATTTTCCGGTCTGGGATCTGGGCGTGCAGATGTTTGATCAGGCCTTTGCCGACAGCTTTGCCTTTGATGTGCTGGATCCCACGAAACTGATCCCCGAAGAGGAATGTCCGGTCCAGATCATCGGGACGCTGACCTTGAATCGCGCGGTGGATAATTTCTTTGCGGAAACGGAACAGGTGGCCTTTTGTACGCAAAACGTGATCCCGGGTATTGATTTCACCAACGATCCACTGCTGCAGGGGCGCAATTTTTCTTACCTCGACACGCAGTTGAAACGCCTGGGCGGGCCAAATTTCACCAAACTGCCGATCAACGCGCCCAAGGGGTGCCCCGTTCACACTTACCAGCAGGACGGGCACATGCAGACGAGTGCCCGTAAAGGCCGGGTAAATTATGAGCCCAACGGCTGGGGTGAAGGGCCGCGCGCGCATCCTTTGGAAGGTTATGTCAGCTACAAAGAGCCGGTAAGCGGTGAAAAGGCCCGACTGCGGCCAGACAGTTTTGCCGATCATTACAGTCAGGCACGGCAGTTCTATATCAGTCAGACGGAGAGCGAACAGGGGCACATCCGCGGCGCGTTGGTATTCGAGCTGTCAAAATGTGTTGAACCGGGCATTCGCGCGCGGATCGTTTCGCATCTGATGAACATTGATGACGCGATGGCCCGCGATGTGGCGGGCAGGCTGGGTATTGCCGATTTGCCAAAGCCCGCACCCGCCGCACGGCCAACGCGCACGGACCTTGCGCCATCACCGGCGCTGAGCATTCAAATGAACCCGCAGACAAGTTTCAAAGGGCGCAACATCGGGGTGCTGGTCAGTGACGGCATAGATGCGGACGTGCTGGCAGAATTGCGTGAACTCGCAAGTGATGCGGGTGTGGTGATCAAGATCATCGCCCCGAGGATAGGCGGCGTGACAGACAGTGCAGGCAAGCTTTGTCCGGTGGATGAGCGGATAGGTGGCGCACCGTCGGTGCTGTTCGATGCGGTGGCAATCCTGCCCGGGCAGGACACGCTGGCCACCAACAAGCCTGCACGGGATTTCCTGTCTGATGCCTATGCCCATTGCAAATTCATCGCCTGCAATCAGGAAAGTGGCGCATTGTTCGCCGCCTGCGGCCTTGCAGAGGGCAAGGATGACGGGGTGTGCATGCTGAACGACACCGGATCAGTCAGGGAATTCCTGAGCGCCTGCAAAGCGTTGCGCTATTGGCCGCGCGAGCCGAAGTTGGCCACATAGCAGCGGGCGGCAGCCAATGGGCCGCAGTCTTTTCCGCAATATGGTCAGCCGCGCTATTGGGCTGACAGGACCGAAGGCCGTTTTTTCAGCGGGCCGCGTGATGCAAAGGGCCGCCCTTGGGCTGGTGCATGCGACGTCACGGAAACGGCGGCAGGTATCAAAACCATCGACGCCGAAAGTAAGCAAAGCGTTGCCTGCACAGCGTAACGGCAGCTTTCGCTGGAAGAAGGTCGTGCTGTCGCAACGGACGCTGTCTTACAAACTTTTTCTGCCAGCGTCCCAGAAGGGTACCTTCCAACCGATGCCGCTTTTGATCATGCTGCACGGATGTTCACAAACACCCGATGATTTTGCCCAAGTCACGGCGATGAACCGGCTGGCCCTGGAGCACGGGTGGATGATTGCCTATCCACGCCAGACGCGCGCGGCGAACAGAAAGAAATGCTGGAACTGGTTCAGCCCCGCTGACCAATCCAGAGGTGCGGGTCAACTAGCGCTGATTGCCGGGATGACACTGCAAATCTTGCAAGAGAATGCGGGTGATCCAAGGCGCGTCTACATCGCGGGCCTTTCAGCCGGTGGCGCGGCCGCCGCAGCGGTGGCGTCGGCCTATCCCGAAATCTTTGCTGCGGTCGGTGTTCATTCCGGGCTGCCGATCGGCGCAGCCCGGGGCACCCTGTCGGCACTGGTCGCAATGAACGCGGGATCGTCGGGCAGCAGGCAGTCCACGCCAATGCCGACAATCGTGTTTCACGGCGACGCGGACGACGTGGTGCACCCCCGCAACGGCCGCGCCATCGCAGCGCGGTCCGTCGCCACCTTTCCGGACCTTCTGGAGACGGAAAAGCATGGGCGGGCCATCGGCGGGCGATCATATGTCAGGACAACGCACCGTGCGGGCAACCGCAAATCATATTGTGAACATTGGCAGATCAAGGGTGCAGGTCACGCGTGGTCAGGGGGCGATGCGGCGGGCAGTTTCACTGACGGCGCGGGGCCGGATGCTTCATCCGAGATGATCCGGTTTTTCAGGCAACATCGCAATACTGCCGCGCCACGCCCCGATCTGGAACCATAGCCGCTGGTCGGGCGTATCGAAGGCAATTGATCAGGGTGTCGGATGGAACCGGCTGGCCATATCGGTTTTGAAAACTGTTACCGCCGTTGGGCAGCGGGCAACGTTCGCGTTTTGCAGATGGCCACTGGCCGTCGGATTTCCCGTTCTACGGCTTTGTCTGTGGTGACCCGCGTCAAGGCGCGCAGATGTGGCCCCGGACCCGGCGGGCGAGCCTGCCTTTCCGCCGCAGCGGGGTTTTGGTTTCAAAAGCCCGGCCACAGCCCCGGCGTCGCCGCGACCTCAAGCAGGTTGCCATCCGGATCGCGAAAATACAGACTTCGGCCACCGCGCATCCAGTTCGATGTGCCCTCAATAAGGACGCCACATCCTTCCAGATGCGCCCGCCACAGCGGCAACGCGTCATGGCTGATCGAAAATGCCATATGCAGTCTGCCCGATCCGTCATGCGGCGGGATCAGACCACCGCCAGTTTGCACGGGTTCAACCGTTCCACCCCTGAGAAACAGCAGCAGTACGTTGCGATTATTTACATTATAGGCGCGCAGCCGGGCGTCGGCATGCAGCACGGGCAGGCCCATGACCGTTTCATAGAATGCCGCAGCCCTTGGCAGATCGTCCACATAAAGGGCGGTTTCCAGGAGCGATAAAAGGCGCGGCGCGACGCGGGCGCTATTCATCGCCTTGCGCATACAGATGCAGAACCCGTTCTTCGTCGATGCCCCCCACAAACTGGAACTCGTCATTCGTGAAATCTTCGATGCAAAGATGGGGAAACGCGAAGTATTTTGGTGCCACATTGGCCTGTGTCGCGGCAAAGATGATCCGCCCGATGCCGGCAAAGCGGATTGCAGACAGGCACATCTCGCAGGGTTGCAGGGTGGAAATCACGGTGCATCCGGCCAGATCCGGGCGGCCAAGGCGTGCGGCTGCACGGGTGATCGCGACCATTTCAGCATGCTTGGTCGGGTCCGATTGCAACTGCACTTCGTTTTCACCGGTGGCGATGGTTTCTCCGTTGTGCAGGATCGCCGCCGCGATGCCGGCCTTTCCGGTTTCCTGTGCCGCTTTCAACGCCCGGTCGATGGCATCGCGCATCGCCGCCCGTTCCGGGTCGGTTGGTTTCAGTGGAATAGAGGATGCTTTCGTCTGCACCGGGAAGGCCTCCATATACGAGCCGCACAGGTGACAACCCGCAGGAGCGGCCGGGGGTTCCTGCCATTCGAAATCGTCGGCAGTTCTGCCCTTGGTCGCAGCATGGCGTTTGTCATGGATGGTCCGCGTGCAGCAGCAGGTCTGCAACGCGCCGCAAATCCGCGCGGAACTTGGCGCGTTCGGTTGCCTGCACCCCGGCGTCCGGCAGGCGCAGGATCCACGACGGATGCACGGTAATGAACAGCGGCGTGCCGTCCGCCAGCGCCTCGACCGTGCCGCGCCGTGTCAGAATGCCCTGCCCGCGCCCCGTCAGGCTGGCCACTGCCGTCGAGCCCATCGCCAGCACCAGCCGGGGCCGGATCTGCGCCATCTCCTGGCCCAGCCACCAGCGGCAAGCCGTGACCTCGCCCGCATTCGGGCGCTGGTGGAGGCGCTTTTTGCCGCGTGGCAGATATTTGAAGTGCTTGACTGCATTGGTAATATAAGCCTGATCACGGTCCAGCCCTGCCGCCTGCGCCTCCGCATCGAACAGCTTGCCCGCCGGGCCGGTGAACGGCAGGCCGGTCAGATCTTCGGTATCGCCCGGTTGTTCGCCCACGATCATCAGCGGGGCATCAACGGGTCCGACGCCAAAAACCACCTGCGTCGCGGGGCCATACAAAGGGCAGCGCGTGCAATGGGCCGCCTCGGCCCGCAGCCCGGCAAGACCGCTTTGCGGCACAGGCGGCAAAGACTGCGCCACCATGGTCTTGGCCCGCGCCAAAAGGCGGGGGCTGACCACGCTGGGGGCAGCGTCCTGCATCGCGGTTGCCCGCGCGCCTGCCTGGCGGATCAGTCCTGGGATCAGGTCCGCCTCAGGCAGGTTCTTCCAGTATTTGCGCGGCATTTCCGATGTCATCGCATCGACCATCAACCGCGCAGGGTTGAAGATGTTGGCATAATACGTCCGCCACAACCCTTCGGTTGCGTCATCGGGGATCACCGTGCCGGGCGCTGTCTGGTGATAGCCCAGCTTGCCATCCATGAAACTGGCCGTGATTTCGGGCGTCAGTATCGCCCAGTCCATATCGCCGAAGCGTTTGGCAAAGAACGGCGACGCAGCCTCCACCACCGGGTGGTCAGGCTCAAACCACGCCATAAACGCGCGGCGGCCCCTGTCGCCCGCCACTTCGCGGAAACGCACGAAAGCATGCATCTTGTGGATGGCGCGGCGCGCCGTCCTGGCCTGTTCCAGCAGCTTGCGCATCGCCGGATCGGCCCGGTCGCCCCAGCGAAGCGTGCCGTCATTCAGCCGCCACAACAGGCCATAGGCGCGGGCAAAGCGTTGCGGGTCGGCATGGCACAGCGCCACCTCCATCTCGGCCACCGCCGCGCGGGGCAAGGTCAGCGCGGCAGGCGGCACGAGGGCGGATGCAACGTCCACGGCGAACAGGTCCGCCGCCCCCTCGCCTACGTGCCAGACCACATCCGCCACGCCCTGCGCCAGCAAACCGCGTGCCGCCGTGCGCCATGCGGCCACTGTTCCGATCACGGGCAGGACCACACGCGGCACCCCGGCCACCATCAGAACAACGACAACTGCACCGCTGCGGGCGCGAACCGCGCCCGCAGCGATGCCTCGTCCGTCATGCCGCGGGGTGACCAGCCAAGGGCGGTGATGAATGCCTTCGCGGTCTTCATGACGGCACCCATTGCGGTCAGGTGGTCATAGCGCAGCGCCCCATGACGGCGGGCTTCCAGGATGCGGCCCACGGTTTTCGTGCCAAACCCCGGCACCCGCAGCAGCATCTCGCGCGCGGCCTGGTTCACATCGCCTGGAAACACACCCCGATGCGCCAGCGCCCACGCCAGCTTTGGGTCGACGTCCAGATCCAGCATGCCGGACGTGCCCGCAATCTCATCCACCTCGAACCCGTAAAACCTGAGCAGCCAGTCCGCCTGATACAGTCTGTGTTCCCGCAAAAGAGGCGGGCGCTTTAGCGGCAACAGGGCTGACGCATGGGGGATGGGCGAAAACGCCGAATAATACACGCGCGACAGGCCGTAACCCGCGTAAAGCTGTGCTGCTTGCGTCAGGATTGTCCCATCATCCGCAGCATCAGCCCCGACGATCATCTGTGTGGACTGGCCTGCCGGGGCAAACCGGGCCTTGCGTTTGCCGGTGTGCGTCGTCTCGCGCGATGCTTCGCGCCGTTGACGCACGGCAGCCATCGTCTTGCGGATACCGGTTGCAGATTTTTCCGGAGCCAGCCGCGCCAGCCCTTCGACTGTTGGCAATTCTACATTTATCGACAAACGGTCCGCCCATTTTCCTGCCTCGTCCAGCAGCTCCGGGCTGGCATCAGGGATCGTTTTCAGGTGGATGTAGCCGCGAAAATTTTCAACCTCGCGCAGTGTTCGGGCGATGCGCACCATATCTGCCATCGTGTCGTCCGGCGACCGGATGATGCCCGACGACAGGAATAGCCCCTCGATGTAGTTGCGCCGATAAAATTCGATGGTCAGCC
>JANMDH010000200.1:0-7530 GCA_031376195.1 Gemmobacter sp.
ACCGTCAGGCCGTCCGAGATGCAGCCCGGAAAATCGGGAAAACTGATCCCGAACCCGCCCCCTGCCTCCGCATGAATGAACGCCACAAATCGCATTGCCCTATCCCTTATTTACATCCTGCTTGCCGATAGATCGACATCACTGTCCCCAGTTTTATGTCCTTCACAGGATGGGGAATCGTCACACGACCCTGCCTGTCAGGATGTTTGAACTGCCAATGATCGCCTTTCGTTGCAACAAGAACCCAACCATCCGCCTCAAGCAGTTTCACGAGTTTGCGGCTGTTTTGCTCCACTCGGCCCTCACGACGTGTGTATCATCATACACATTTACAACTTCAGCACAAGTGGATTGTGTATGCTGACCCACAACCCGATTGCTTTCTGACAAAGCGGTCAGACAACGCTGGACCACCTGAACAGGGAAAAGTTACTGCAAAGTTGAAAAACCCCCGAAACCCGTTCCACACCGTGCCCGCCTTACGCCATATCCGCCCTAATTGGCGGCCCGATGCGAAGGAAACCTTGAACCTCTCTCCCATCCCGGCGTAAAGCCGCCTCAACGCGGCGGGTTGGTCCCGCCCTGCCCTCACGACCAGCAAAGGCTGTCCCCGCATGACCCTGTCCAACCACGCCCCGATCCCCGAACTCTATGTCTCCGAAGCCACGGCCCAGACCCTCAAACATGATGCGGGTGTCCTGCCGTCCTGGGATCTCACGCTGCGCCAGGTCTGCGATCTGGAACTGCTGATGAACGGCGGCTTCTACCCGCTCAAGGGCTTCCAGACTGAAAAAGACTACAACGGCGTCGTTGAAAACATGCGCACCGATGACGGCACGCTTTGGCCCATTCCCGTCACCCTCGACGTGACCGAAGCCTTCGCTGAAAAGATCGCGCCCGGTCAGGACATCGCCCTGCGCGATGCCGAAGGCGTCATCCTCGCCATCATGTCCGTTACCGACAAGTGGGTGGCCGACAAGGCGAACGAGGCGACCAAAGTCTTTGGTGCCAATGACATCGCCCACCCCGCCGTCAACTACCTGCACAATCAGGCCGGCAAGGTTTACCTCGGCGGTCCGGTCAAGGGTCTGCAGGCCCCCGTCCACTATGATTTCAAAGGCCGCCGCGACACGCCAAACCAGCTGCGCGCCTATTTCAGGAAACTGGGCTGGACCCGTATCGTCGCCTTTCAGACCCGCAATCCTCTGCACCGCGCCCATCAGGAACTGACTTTCCGCGCCGCGCGCGAGGCACAGGCCAACCTGCTGATCCACCCCGTTGTCGGCATGACCAAACCCGGCGACGTCGATCACTTCACCCGCGTGCGCTGTTACGAGGCGGTCCTCGATCAGTACCCGTCCTCCACCACCCACCTGTCCCTGCTCAACCTCGCCATGCGCATGGGCGGCCCGCGTGAGGCGCTTTGGCACGCCATCATCCGCAAGAACCACGGCCTGACCCATTTCATCGTCGGGCGCGATCATGCCGGCCCCGGCAAGAACAGCGCAGGTCAGGATTTCTACGATCCTTATGCGGCACAGGTTCTCGTCGCGGAACATCAAAAGGAAATCGGCATCGAAATGGTCGATTTCAAACAGATGGTCTATGTCCAGGAACGCGCCCAGTATTTCCCGATTGACGAAGTCCCCGAAGGCACGACCGTCCTCGACATCTCCGGCACCGAACTTCGCCGCCGCCTGCGCGAAGGGCTTGATATCCCTGAATGGTTCAGTTTCCCCGACGTTGTCACCCAGCTCCGCCGCACCTCGCCCGCGCGTGACAAACAGGGCTTCACCGTGTTCTTCACCGGCCTGTCCGGTTCCGGCAAATCCACCATCGCCAACGCCCTGATGGTCAAACTGATGGAAATGGGCGGCCGCCCCGTCACCCTGCTCGACGGCGATGTGGTCCGCAAACACCTGTCGTCGGAACTTGGCTTCTCCAAGGAACATCGCGACATCAACATCAAACGCATCGGCTATGTCGCGTCCGAAATCACCAAGAACGGCGGCATCGCCAACTGCGCCCCCATCGCCCCCTACACCGCCACCCGCCGCGCTGTCCGCGACATGGTCGAAAACTACGGTGCCTTCATCGAGGTGCATGTGGCCACATCAGTCGAGGAATGCGAACGCCGTGACCGCAAGGGCCTCTATGCCCTCGCCCGCGCCGGCAAGATCAAGGAATTCACGGGGATTTCCGACCCTTATGAAGTTCCGACCCGCGCCGAACTCGTGGTCGAAACCGAAAACGCTGAAGTCGACAACTGCGCCCAGCAGGTGATCCTGAAACTCGAATCCATGGGTCTGATCAAGGCGCAGTAAGCCCTGCACATCAAAAGGGCATCGCCACAGGCGGTGCCCTTTTCCGTTACCGCCCGCGCACCATCCGCATCAGCAACCCGTCGCGCAGCGCGACCTGGTGAAATATCGCCGCTGCCGCATACACCAGGATCAGAACCATCATCACGTTAACGGTCGGTATGGTTTGCCACGTATGCCTGTTTTGCATACCGCGTTCTGTCGGCCCCGGATCCTTGCAATGTTTACACTTTGGAAACAATTCTGCCAAAGGTCTGAAAATCTGGCCTGACGGCTGCGAAATTTGAAACGATGTTCAGACCGCCCTTGTCATCCACCCCGCAAACAGGCTTCGTTCCGCCAGATCATTTGCCCTGAAAGCATTGCAATGCCGCGACCCGCTGATTTCGACCGCCCTACGATCATCACGCTCAGTTCGATCCCGCCGCGCCTGCCCCATATCGGTCCCGTGCTGCGCAGCCTGCTTGCCCAGGACCTGCCCGCACAGGCGATCCATCTTTACATCCCGATGCGCTATCACCGTTTTCCCGACTGGGACGGCGCCATTCCGGAATTTCCCGCAGGCATAACCCTGCATCGGGTTCAGACCGACCATGGCCCAGCCACTAAAATCCTGCCCGCCCTGCGCCACCTTGCCGGGCACCCCGTTGATATCCTGTATTGCGACGACGATTGCCTGTTTCCCCCCGGCTGGCACCGCGCTTTCAAGATCGCGGCCCAAACCCGGCCTCGGCACTGCATCGCGGCCATGGGCTTTGACCTCCGCTCGCTTGCAAAGGCCCCGCGTCCCGAACACCGCCTTCCCCGCCCATCCCGTTGGAACACCGCCGATCTGGCCCAGTGGCTCGCAGCCCATCCAGCCCCGTTGCCCGACGAAATCCCCCACCACCGCAGCAGCGGCTTTGCCGACATCGCCATGGGCCACGGCGGTGTTCTGGTTCAACCGGACTGGTTCGCACAAACCGTCTTCGACATTCCCGATGAAAGCTGGGCCGTCGATGACATCTGGCTTTCAGGTCATCTCGAAACCCGGGGCATCCCGATCTGGGTTGACCACGACATTCCGTTTCCCCGCACTATCCGGCCGATCCACCATATCCGTCCCCTGATGACCGAAGCGACCAACGGTCTAAGCCGCGACGCCGCAAACGAGGCTTCAGTCCGGTATTTTCGCCAGACATCCGGAATATGGGCGGCCCCGCAACGCCAGGATGACGCTGATCTTCGAACCCACGCCAAGCACCCCGCCCGCACAGCCCCGGAAAACGCGCCATGGCACACCCACCTCCGCCGCGCCCTGCGCGCATTGTTCAAAGGTCAGTAAACGCCCATCACCAACGCCGTCCATCCGTGCAAACGTCGGCGATCGTGCCGGCCGTCAAAAAGGCGTTATCAATGAACCCCAACCGGCGTCAGGTCATTTTGCCGCGCAAGCGCAAAGGCCATATCGCGGTCCCGCACCAACGCCAGACGCGTCCCGTCCGGGCGGTGAACCGCATACAGCGTTTCCAGACCGTCCGCCTGTTCCTGAATCTCGTCCGGCAGGTCCAGCACTCTCACCGCCCTGATATAGACGATCGGAACCCCACTCTCCGGCATTGCGCGATATTTCACATCCATCATGATTCCCCTTCAACCCTTCGATTTCACAGACCGGATCGCAATCGTCTGCACGATCGTGTCCGGCACCGCACGCTTCAGATCAATGTGCAGCAACCCGTGCTCCATTCCCGCCCCCGCAACCTCGACCCCATCCGCAAGCACGAAACTGCGCTGAAACGCACGCGCGGCAATTCCCCGATGCAAAAAAACCCGGTCGCCTTCATCTTCCGCCTGACGCCCCCGGATCACCAGTTGGCGATCCTCCACCGTGATCGCCAGATCATCCTCGCGGAACCCCGCCACGGCCAGCGAAATACGGTAGGCGTTTTCAGTTACCGCTTCGATGTTGAACGGCGGATAACCATCGCCTGATGATTTGGCGGTCCGCTCGACCAGCCGCTCCAGCTGTTCAAATCCCAGTAGGTAGGGATGCGCCCCGAAGGTCAGTTTCGTCATATCCATGTCCTTGCATCAAGCGACAGATCGGTCAAAGGCCCGCGCGCGGCACCCTTCACTGGAATATGGGGCGCGGCGTGTCGGCCTGCAAGCCCCAAGCCTTGCCAACCGGTACCTTGAACGGGGCCTAATTCCTGCACAGATTCTTTTCCGCAGGGGTTAAAAAGAGTATACTGCTGCCCAACCTGCGCCCCGACTCAAACCCGGAATGCCAACATGAACGCTTCGATGGAACTCAACCTGGAAGAGATGCTCCGCATCCGGCTGGAGGTTCTGCGCTGCGAACACCGCGATCTGGACGAAGCCGTGCATGTCCTCGAACGCGCAGGCCGCCCTGACCCGCTCACCCTGCGTCGGCTGAAAAAACAGAAACTGGCGCTAAAGGATCAGATTGTCCGGATCGAAGATAACCTGATCCCCGACATCATCGCCTGACCTGCCCTTGCCCCGGCCCCCGCCCCCGGTATAGTGCGCGCGGGCTTAATCGGGGCGGATATGGCGCAGATCGGCATCATCATGGGCAGTCAGTCCGACTGGCCCACCATGAAAGAGGCGGCACAGGTTCTTGACGACCTTGGCGTCGCTTACGAAACAAAAATCGTCTCCGCCCACCGCACACCGGACCGGTTGTGGGATTACGGCAAAACCGCCGTTGACCGTGGCCTGCAGGTCATCATTGCGGGGGCCGGCGGGGCTGCCCACCTGCCCGGCATGATGGCCTCCAAAACCCGCATTCCCGTGATCGGCGTGCCCGTCCAGACCAAGGCCCTGTCAGGGGTGGACAGCCTTTATTCCATCCTCCAGATGCCGCGCGGCTATCCCGTCGCCACCATGGCCATCGGGGCCGCCGGGGCCGCCAATGCGGGCCTGATGGCCGTTGCCATCCTCGCCCTGCACAACCCCGCCCTTGCCGCCCGCCTCGATGCCTGGCGCGACGCCCTGACCGCCTCCATCCCCGATGCCCCCACCGATGACTGATCCCCTGAAAACCGGGGCCGTCATCGGCATCCTCGGCGGCGGTCAGCTTGGCCGCATGCTGTCCGTCGCCGCAAGCCGCCTCGGCCTGCGCACGCATATCTATGAACCCGGCCCCGACTGCCCCGCCGCCGACGTCGCCCATGCCGTCACCACCGCCCCCTATGACGACATCGCCGCGCTAAGCGCCTTTGCCGCCGCCGTCGATGTCATCACTTACGAGTTTGAGAATATCCCCGCCGCCGCCCTTGACCTCCTCGAACAGCACCGCGCCGTCCGACCAATCGCCGCGCCCTTGCCATCAGCCAGGACCGCATTGCCGAAAAGGATTTCCTGACCGGCCTCGGCCTGACCTGCGCACCCTATGCCCCCGTCAACACCCTTGCCGATCTAAAGGCTGCCATCGCCCGCCTCGGCACCCCTGCCATCCTGAAAACCACCCGCCTCGGCTATGACGGCAAGGGCCAGGCCCGCATCAACGCCCCCGCCGAGGCCCCCGCCGCCTGGGCTGCCATGAACGACGCCCCCTCTGTCCTTGAAGGTTTCATCGCCTTTGACCGCGAGGTTTCCGTCATCGCCGCCCGCGCCCCCGACGGGTCCGTCGCCGTCTACGATCCCGGCGAAAACGTCCACAACTCGGGTATCCTGCACACCACCACCGTTCCCGCCCGCCTTAGCCCCACGCAGCGCAGCGATGCCGTCCTCATCGCCGCCCGCATTCTGAACGCGCTCGATTACATCGGCGTCCTGGGCGTTGAACTGTTCGTCACCCCCACTGGCCTTATCGTCAATGAAATCGCCCCCCGCGTTCACAATTCCGGCCATTGGACCCAGAATGGCTGCACCGTTGATCAGTTTGAACAGCACATCCGCGCCGTCGCGGGCTGGCCCTTGGGCGATGGGTCACGCCATGCCGATGTCGTAATGGAAAACCTCATCGGCGATGACATCGACAGCATCCCCGCACTCGCGATCCATGCCGATTGCGCCATCCACCTGTACGGCAAGGGGCAGCCCCGCCCCGGCCGCAAAATGGGCCACGTCAACCGGATCATCCGGCGCTAGGCTACGTCTCCGGCCGTCCCGTATCGACCTCGCCCAGCACAAGCCCCGCCCGTGCCTTGCCCGCCAGCGCCTCGTATTTTTCCCGAAACGCATTCAGCGTCCGCTCATCCAGTTCTTCCAGATCCAGCAGCACATTATGCGCCCCCTCTGTCGCCCGGATCAACTCGTCCAGCTTCAGCTGGATCGCCACGGTATCCCGGTTCTGGGTGTTCTGGATCAGGAACACCATAAGGAACGTGATCACCGTCGTCCCCGTGTTGATCACCAACTGCCACGTATCGCTGTAATGAAACACCGGCCCCGTCACGATCCAGATCGCGATCACCCCCACCGCCAGCGCAAAGGTCACGGGCCGCCCCGTGAACCGCGCAATCCTCTTTGACAGACCGGAATAGAAATCCCCCGTCATCATGGCCCCCTAAGGCATTGCCCCAAACGTCATTTCCACCGCCGATGACACCGGCAATGACGGATCAAACGCCCCCGTTTTCAGAAACATCACTGTCTGCGCGATCACCTCCGGGTTCAGCATCATATAGGTATGCGTCACCGGCAGCGTGATGTGATCCGCCATCCCCGCCACCTTCGTGCTTTCCACCGAAACCTTCCCGTCATCCGCCCCCGGCAGGATCGCCGAATACACCGGGTTCAGCGACCGGTCCCCCGCGATCACCCCCAGATCGAAATCCACCGCAGGCAGGCCGCGCGGCACCGATCCCGCCCCGGTTCCCAACTGCATCCCCGCCGGCCCGTTGAACCATTCAAACCCCGCCACATCGCCCAGTTTATCCACGATCTCCGACCCTTGGTTTGGCGGGGCCAGCATCACCACCCGCCCCAGATTTGCAGGCCGGTGATCCACCAGCCACTGCCGCAGCAGGATCCCCCCCATCGAATGAGTCACGAAGTCCACAGGCTCACCCGCGCCGCAGGCCGCCACCCCTTCGGCCACATACATCGCCGCCAGTTCCGCAATTGTCGCCTCGGTCGAAGGATAGCCTTGGTTCACCACACGAAACCCGTTCGCCTCCAGCCCCGCCTGCAGCCCCATCAGCGACGCTTCCGTCCGCGCCAACCCGTGCAACAGCACCACGCAATCCGCCTGTGCGGC
>JANMDH010000253.1:0-7118 GCA_031376195.1 Gemmobacter sp.
CTTCGGTCAGTTGCGCCCCCACCCGCATCACCGGGTTCAGCGAATATTTCGGGTCCTGCATCACCATCGCGATCCGTGGCCCCCGCAGCGCCCGCATCTGAGGTTCCGACGCCCCTATCAGATCGATCCCGTCAAAGGTCATCTCTGCCGCCTCGATCCGCCCCGGCGGACGGATCAGGCGCAGTACTGACCGCCCCGTCATCGTCTTGCCCGACCCGCTTTCCCCCACGATCCCCAGCCGTTCCCGGCCCAGCGAAAAGGAAACGCCCCGCACTGCCTCCACCACGCCCGCCTCGGTATCAAACGTCACTTTCAAGTCGCGCACCGACAGCAGCGTCATTTGCCCGCACTCCGCGGGTCCAGCACATCGCGCAAACCGTCACCCAGCAGGTTGAACCCAAGGCTTACGATGAAAATCGCCATCCCCGGCATCGTCGCCACCCACCACTGCTCGAACAGATATTTCCGCCCCGCCGAAATCATCGACCCCCATTCCGGCAAGGGCGGCTGCACCCCCAGCCCCAGAAACCCCAGACCCGCCGCCACAAGGATCACCCCCGCCATGTCCAGCGTCACCCGGATGATCACCGACGGCAGGCACATCGGCATCACATGCCCCCAGATCACCCGCCCCGCTCCCGCCCCCTGCAGGCGCACCGCCGCGATGTAATCCGAATTGCGCACGGTCAGCGTCTCTGCCCGCGCCACCCGCGCATAAGGTGGCCAGGATGTCAGCGCGATGGCCAGCACCGCGTTTTCAATCCCCGGCCCCAGAACGGCGACCAGCGCAAGCGCCAGGATCAGCTTCGGGAAAGCCAGGAAAATATCCGTGATGCGCATCAGCACCTCATCCGTCCAGCCGCCAAAATACCCCGCCACCGTTCCGATCGCCAGACCCGCCACCGGCGCAGTCACCGTCACCATCGCGATGATGAACAGCGTGATGCGCGATCCGTGGATCAGGCGGCTCGCAATATCCCGGCCAAAATCGTCCGTGCCCAGCCAGTGCCCCGCCGTGCCCGGCGGCAGCAGACGTTCCGACAGGTTCTGCGCAATCGGATCATAGGGCGACAGCCAAGGCGCGAATGCCGCCACGAACAACAAAAGCCCCACAATGATCAGCCCCGCCACCGCCAGTGGATTGCGCCGCAGCCGCAGCCAGCCGAGCCACGCCTGCCCCAGCCGCGCCTGCCTGCGCGAGGCCGGGTTCGGGTCGCGCAGCCATGTCGTCAATGCGCTCATCCCCGCGCCCTCGGGTCCACTAGCCGGTACAGCACATCCGACAGCATGTTCAGCCCGATATAGGCCACCCCCACCACCACCGTGCCCCCCAGCACCGCCGGCATGTCGTTCACCTGCAGCGCGTCCGTGATATAACTTCCCAGCCCCGGCCAGGCAAAGATCGTCTCGGTCAGAACCGCCCCTTCCAGCAGATAAGCGTAGGACAGCGCCACCACCGTTATCAGCGGCACCAGCACGTTGCGCATCGCATGCACCCAGATCACCCGCCGCTCCGGCATACCCTTGACCCGCGCCGTCGTGATGTATTCCTGACCCAGTTCGTTCATCATGAAACTGCGCGTCATCCGGCTGATATAGGCCATCGACAGATACCCGAGGATCCCGGCAGGCAGGATGATGTGGCTGACCGCATTCGCAAACATGTCCCAGCGCCCTGCAAGGGCCGTGTCGATCAGGATCATGCCCGTGTAAGGCGTCACCTCGAATTCATACATCATGTCGAACCCGGCATCCAACCGCCCCGGCCCGCCCACCCAGTCCAGCGTGCCATAAAACAGCAAAAGGCCCATCAGCCCCAGCCAGAACACCGGCATCGAATAACCCATCAATCCCACCAGCCGCACCACCTGATCCGCCAGCGACCCCGGCTTTGTCGCAGCCAGCACGCCCGCCGGAACACCCACCAGCACGCCGATGATCGTGGCCAGCGTCGCCAGTTCCAGGGTGGCCGGGAAATAACGCATCACCTCTTCGATCACTGGCTCCCGCGTCCGGATCGACAGCCCAAGATCGCCCTGCAGCGCCTGCCAGACATACAGGCCGAACTGCTTCCACAAGGGCTCGTCCAACCCCAGCCGCAGGCGTTCCGCCGCAATCTGCGCATCCGTCGCGCGTTCGCCAAGGATGGACAACACAGGATCAATCGGCACCACGCGCGCGATGATGAACGTCACGAACAACAGCCCGATGAACGTTGCCAGCAAGGACAGGATCACGCCCGCCACACCGCGCAGGCGCGGGGCCAGCCGTGAACGGGATCGGGGAAGGGATGTATCGGTCATTCCGACAACGGCAGTTTGGCGCGCCCCATCCACAGAGGCGCGCCAATGCCTTTACTTCGTCAGCGTCCAGTACGCCGCTGCGTCAATGGCACCCCCGGTGTAAAAACCTTCGACATTCTTGCGCAGACCGGTCTGATAGCTGATCTGGAACATCAGGATGAACGGCGAAGTCGTGCGGTGCGCCTCCTGAATTTCCTTGTACATCACCTCGCGCGCCGCCGGATCGCGCTCCATCACCGCCGCCTCGGTCTTGCCATGCAGCTCGCCCGGATCATAGGCGTTCCGCCAGGCCAGCCCCCCGGTCGACGCCCCGTCCGCATTGTCCGCATTCATCGAAAACGCCGACGCGTTCGTATGCGGGTCGGGATAGTCCGGCCCCCAGCTTTGCAGCGTCGCATCATGTTCCCGCGCGCGATAGCGTTTCAATTGCTCCGCCCCTTCCCCGATGTTCAACTCCACCGTGATCCCGGCCTGTCCGAACGTGTTCTGGATCGACTGCGCCATATCCATCCGGTCTGCCGCATTGCGCACGTCCATCACGATCTTCGGGCTGGCCACGCCCGATTCCGCGACCAGTGCCTTGGCCTTTTCGATGTCCAGCGCGAATGGCGTGTCCGACAGCGCGCCCAGATATCCGTTCGGCAGATAGGCCTGATGCACGACCATGTTCCCTTTCAGAAACGTGTCGGCCATCCCCTGATAGTCGATGGCATAACGCATCGCCTCTAGCAGTTTCTGGTTCTGATAGTTCGGGTTCTTCTGGTTGAACGCAAGATAGAACACCTGCCCGCCCACGTCCTGTTGCAGTCTGACATCCGGGTTGCCCGTCAGCCCTTCGATATCCACCGGCGTCAGTTCCCGCGCGATATCGATATCGCCTTTTTCCAACTGCAACCTCTGTGTCGCCGCCTCGGGCACATGCTGCATGAAAATCTTCGCCGTCTTGGCCGGACCGCGCCAATGCGTCGGGTTCGCCTCAAGCAGATAACCTTCATTCGCCTTGAAGGATTTCAGCACATAGGCCCCCGACCCGGCCGAGTTGGACTTCAGCCACTCATTCCCCATGTCGCCGCCCGCGTCATTCGCCATGACCGTCTGCATATCGACAATCGACGCCACGCCCGCCGTCAGGCAGTTGTACAGAAACGTCGGCGCATAGGCCTGATCCGTCTTGATCGTCAGCGTGTCGCCCTCCGCCGTGATCATCGTGTCAACATTTTCCGCCGTCCAGCCGAACTGGTTCAGGAAGAACGCCGGCGTCTTGTTGATCTTGACCGCCCGCTGCAACGACCCCGCCGCGTCTGCCGCCGTCACCGGATTGCCACCCGCAAAGGTGATGCCCGACTTCATCTTGAACGTATAGGTCATGCCATCATCGGCCACAGACCAGCTTTCCGCCAGACCGGGCTGCAAAACACCCGGTTGTGTCGGGTCAAGTTCGATCAAGCCGTCATAAACGTTATTCACCACGTCGAGGCCGGAAAATTCATAAGCCTCGTGCGGGTCTAGCGACACGATATCATCAATCGCATCCGCCATCACGATCGTATCCGCCGGCGTTTCGGCAAACAGTGCGGCGGGGGCAGTGCCCAGCATAAGGGCGGCAATCGCAACGGCACCAAGACGTGAAGAAGTGAGATCGATCTTCATGATATTATCCCTGTTTTATCATAATGTTGTAGGGTAGGCCTTCGCCATGTTGACAGCGGACCAGTCATTCAATCGGCACTTTCCTGACCAAAGAGTCAAGGAAGTTTACAAACCATTTGGCAGGCTCGGTAAAATACAAAATCGCAAGGCGCGGCTCAAAGCCCCCATCGCCTAAAACAAAGGCAGCCAATAATCACACCACCAACTTGCGCCCGCCTTCCCCCGCCGATTGCTCCGCCCGGTCCAGCAGCCGCTGCAACACTGCCCCCCGTGCGAAATCGGGCTCCGCGGCACTTGCACCCCGGATCGCCGCGATGAAACGCTCGTAAATCGTGGGCAGCACCGGGGCCGCAACCTCGTGCCACTCCCCGGTCAGGATCGCCTCGCCCAGACAGGCCCGCAGGCGGCTGATACCCCCCTCGAACCCGACCTCCAGCCCGCCTTTATCGCCATAGATCCGCAAACGCAGGTCGTTCAGATGCCCGGTCGCAAAGCGCGTTGCCGCCACTGTCCCCAGCGCCCCGTTTTCCAGCACGATCTGCATGGTGGCACTGTCATTTGCGTCCAGCACATATTCGCCGATCCGCCCCCCTGGTGCTTTGTCAAAGGTCGTCAGCAGGCATGACACCTCGGTCGCCGCCAACCCCGCAATGAACGTCGTGAAATCCAGAATATGAATCCCCACATCCCCCAGAACCCCCTTGGACCCATGCGCCGTCGACAACCGCCAAAGCCATTGCGACTGTTCTGTCCATTCCCCCCACGCCGGTTGCGTCAGCCAGCTTTGCAGATAGCTCGCCTCGAAATGCCGCACCCGCCCGATCGCCCCGTCCCGCACCATCGCTGCCGCCTGCTGCAGGGCCGCCACATTGCGGTAACTCAGGTTCACCATGTTCACGACACCCGCCTGCGTCGCTGCATCCGCCATCGCCTGTGCTTGCGCCGCATTCGTCGCCAAGGGCTTTTCGCACAGGATATGCTTGCCCGCCGCCAGGATCGGCATCGTGGTGGCGTAATGCGCCGCATCGGGCGTCACGTTGGTCACCGCGTCAAACTCACCCCAATCCAATGCCGCGTCCAGCGTCGCAAAGCTGTGCGGGATATGGTGATTGCCGCAGAACGCCACAAGTTGTTCGGGCCGCGTATCCACCCCCGCCACAACCGAAACCCCCTCAATCGCGGCAAAGCTGCTTGCATGATTGGCCGCCATCCCCCCGGTCCCCAGGATCAACAGGCGCACAGGTTTCAAATCCATCACCGATACCCCGCTTCGCCGTCCTGATGCAGGCGCGGCCCGCGTTCCGTGATCGGCTCCAATGCCCGGTCAACCGGCACGTTGGGCGCGTCATTCGGGTTCGCGATCCGCCCCGCCGGGTTGTAAGCCCATTTCACCCCGTTCGCGATCACCCGCTGCACATGCGCATCGTGATACGTCGGATAGGTTTCATGCCCCGGCCGGAAATAGAACACCGACCCCGCACCCCGCTTGTAGGTCAGGCCTGACCGGAACACCTCACCCCCCGCGAACCAGCTGACGAAAACCGTCTCCATCGGTTCCGGCACCCCAAACGGCTCGCCATACATCTCCTCATTCTCCAGCTCGAAATGATCCGGCAGCCCCGCCGCAATCGGATGGCTCCGGCTCGTCACCCACAGGCGTTCCCGCTCCCCCGCCTCGCGCCAGGTCAGGTTGCACGGGCTGCCCATCAGGCGCTTGAACGGCTTGGAAAAATGCGCCGAATGCAGAAAGATCATCCCCATTCCGCCCCACACCGCATCGCACACCCGTTCCACCACGGCATCTGCCACATCCCCATGCGCTGCGTGCCCCCACCAGATCAGCACATCCGTCTGCGCCAGCTTTTCCACCGTCATCCCGTGCTCCGCGTCCTGCAACGTAACGCTTGTCGCCCTGATCCCCGGATCGGAATTCAGCGCATCGGCAATCGCCTCGTGCATCCCGCGTGGGTAAATCCCCGCTACGGTCTTGTTCTTTTGTTCATGGATGTTTTCGCCCCAGACAGTCGTGCGGATCATTCCGGCCCCTCCCCTGATCAAGGCGCTAACACACGCCGATCTTTCCGATTCGTCCCCAGATTACAGCATCCCCGGTCTGCCCGCATCAAAGCGCTTTGGATCACGCGTTTTGCTGATCTGAAATGCGCATCACCGCCCAGCCCAGACGTTGATCAACGCAGCCGCAAACAGGCGGGGCTGGCAGAAACTCGCCCATACGTTGCGGCATCGCCAGTTTTTCTGCGCATCCGGCAACGCGCTTGATAGCATCGGCGTAATCAGCAGGACGAGGGATGGCATGGAACTCAGAACCGGCACACGCGGCGCAGACAGGCTGAACGGCACGGCACAGGCGGATGACATCTTTGGCCGTTCAGGCCGCGACACCGCCCTTGGCGGAACCGGGGCCGATACCCTTTCCGGCGGCGAAGGGCGCGACCGCCTGTTCGGGGGCAAAGGCAACGATGTGCTGTTCGGCTTTGGCGAAAGCGACGGAATCGCAGGATCGGGTGACATCACCGCGACCCGCGTTGCGACAGGCTTTGGCGCACCGGTTTTCGTGACATCGGCCCCCGGCGATGCAGACCGCCTGTTCGTGGTCGAAAAAGGCGGGGCCATCAAGATTCTGGACCTTGGAACAGGCCAGACAAATGCCACACCGTTTTTTACTGTTCCGCCCGGCGAACTCGGCTCAGGGCAGGAAGAGGGCGTGCTCGGCCTCGCCTTTCATCCTGACTACCTGACGAATAAGAAATTCTACATCTACATGGTCAACGCAGCAGGTAACATTGAACTGCGCGAGTATCTCCGGTCCACAGACGATGTCGCCGACGCGGGCAGCGGCAATCTGATCCTCACGATCCCGCACCCCGACAACAGCAATCACAACGGTGGCTGGATCGCCTTCGGCCCCGACGGCAATCTGTATATCTCGGTGGGCGACGGCGGCGGCGGCGGAGATCCGCAAAATAACGCGCAGAACAAAGGCGTTCTGCTGGGCAAAATGCTGCGGATCGACGTGGACAGCGATGATTTCGCAAACAACCCCAATCGCGACTATGCCATCCCCGATGACAATCCCTTTGCCGGGTCAACCCCCGGTCTCGGGGAAATCTGGGCCACGGGTCTGCGCAACGCATGGCGGCCCTC
>JANMDH010000256.1:0-2351 GCA_031376195.1 Gemmobacter sp.
GTCCGCGGTGATGGACCGGGTGAATGATGACCATGACCCCGTCATCGTGACCCGCGCCAAAGGCAGGCCGGTGGTTCTGGTGTCGCTGGAAGACTACGCCTCAATGGACGAGACGGCGTATTTGCTGGCAAGCCCGAAAAACGCTCGACGTCTGCGCGAGGCAATCAAGGGCCTGAATGAAGGCAAAGGCGTCATCCGTGATCTGATCGAAGAATGAACCTCACCTTCTTTCCCGATGGGTGGGACGATTACCAGCATTGGCTGGCCAACGACAAAGCTATGACGCGGAAAGTGAACGCCCTGATCAAGGAATGCTTGCGCCACCCCTTTGACGGGACGGGAAAGCCCGAACCCCTGAAGGGTGATCTGTCCGGCTTCTGGTCACGCCGGATCGACCGTGAACATCGGATCGTCTATCGCGTCACAGATACCGCGCTGGAAATCGCACAATGCCGCTATCATTACGGAGAACGGGGATAGACCGATTTGCGAATAATCCGGTCCAACCCAAAGCATCGCCCCTTTACGAATCCTTCATGATGGCTATCTCTGTGTTCCATGAATGTTCTTGTCTGGTTCAAACGCGATCTTCGCATCCGCGACCACCCCGCCCTGGCCTTTGCGGCCAGTCTCGGGGCGGTTCTGCCGATCTATGTGGTCGAACCTGACTATTGGCGGCTGTCCGATACCTCCGCCCGACAATGGACCTTCACCGCGGAAAGTCTGGCCGACCTGCGCCGCGATCTTGCGGGAATCGGCGCGCCCCTGATTGTGCGCACCGGGGATGCAGTAGAGATTCTGGGGCGGCTTCTGCGTCAGTACCGCATTGAACGGATTGTCAGCCATCAGGAAACCGGCAATCTGTGGACCTATGCCCGCGACCGCCGCGTCGCCGCCATGGCCCGCGCGGCGGGCGTGATCTGGGACGAACTGCCGCAAACGGGTGTCGTGCGACGTCTGCGATCCCGCGATGGCTGGGCGGGGCAGCGCGATGCCTTCATGTCCGCCCCGCAGGCCGAAACGCCGCAGGGCCTGACCGGCCTTGCGGGCGTTGAGCCCGGCCCTATCCCCGATGCGCGCGGCCTGCGGCTGCATCCCGACCGCTGCCCGCATGGTCAGGCGGGCGGGCGCGACCAGGCCATGGCAACCCTCGACAGCTTCCTGACCCAACGCGGCGCGCCCTACCGGGCCGGCATGTCGTCACCGATCACCGGCGAGCGCGCCTGTTCCCGCCTGTCGCCCTATCTCGCAACGGGTGTGCTGTCGGGGCGCGAAGTGGCGCAGGCCACCGCCCTTCGCCAATCCGAACGCCCGGGCGGCGGATGGGGGCCAAGCCTGCGCAGCTTTCAAAGCCGCCTAGCCTGGCGCGACCATTTCACGCAAAAACTGGAAGATGCCCCCGGCATCGAAAACCGCTGCCTGCACCGCGCCGCCGAAGCCCTGCGCCCCGCCATCCCCGACGCCACCCGCCTTGCAGCCTGGGAAAACGGCGAAACCGGCCTGCCCTTCGTCGATGCCTGCCTGCGCTATCTGAACGCGACCGGCTGGCTGAATTTCCGGATGCGCTCCATGCTGATGTCAGTCGCGTCCTATCATTTGTGGCTGGATTGGCGGGCCACCGGCGCCATCCTCGCCCGCCGCTTTACCGATTATGATCCGGGCATCCACTGGCCGCAGGTGCAGATGCAGTCCGGCACCACGGGGATCAACACCGTGCGCATGTACAACCCGATCAAGCAGGGTCTGGATCAGGATCCCGCAGGCGTCTTCACCCGCCGCTGGGTGCCGGAACTTGTCCCAGTGCCCGACGCCTTTCTGCAGGAGCCGTGGAAATGGCCGGGGGCCCAGGGGATACTGGGCCGCCGCTACCCGGAACCGATTGTCGATGTGGCGGCTGCCGCCCGCACTGCTCGGGATGCGGTCTGGAGCCTGCGCAAAGGCGCCGAATATGCCACCGACGCCGCCCGCATCGTGCACAAACACGCCAGCCGCAAGGACGGCAAGGGACGGTTTGTCCGCGATCCGATCCGCAAGCCCAAATCTGCAGATGCTCAACTGAGGTTCGATCTGTAACATGGCCAAAATGGTAAAAAAGGGCGACCTGCCCCAGAAAATCTGCGCCACCTGCGGCAAACCGTTCGCCTGGCGCAAGAAATGGGAAAAAGTCTGGGACGACGTGCGCTATTGTTCCGACCGCTGCCGCGGCGAAAAGCCGAAGGTGCGGACGGGTGGATAGGGGGGGGGGGGGCGGGCCCCCCCCCCCCCCCGGGGGTTTTTTTAATAAGTATCCCGGGGATGCGCAGCGCCCCCCCAGCCCGGGTTTGGGACCGAGGAGTGGGCCCCCCCCCCCC
>JANMDH010000258.1:0-4360 GCA_031376195.1 Gemmobacter sp.
CGCATTGAATACACCCCCGCTAGACCTTCCGCCCCCCCTGCGCTACACCCCTGCCATGCTTGATAATCACTCCCCCCTCCCTCCTGAAATCGCCCGACGCCGGACCTTTGCGATCATCTCGCATCCCGACGCCGGCAAAACCACGCTGACCGAAAAATTCCTGTTGTTCGGTGGTGCCATCCAGATGGCCGGTCAGGTCCGCGCCAAGGGCGAGGCGCGGCGCACCCGTTCGGACTTCATGAAGCTGGAACAGGAACGGGGAATTTCCGTCTCCGCCTCGGCAATGTCGTTTGATTACAAGGCGTTCCGCTTTAATCTTGTGGATACGCCGGGCCACTCTGATTTTTCCGAAGACACCTACCGCACCCTCACTGCCGTGGACGCCGCCATCATGGTCATCGACGGGGCCAAGGGCGTGGAAAGCCAGACCCGCAAACTGTTCGAGGTCTGCCGCCTGCGCGATCTGCCGATCCTGACCTTCTGCAACAAGATGGACCGTGAAAGCCGGGATACGTTTGAAATCATTGACGAAATCCAGCAGAATCTGGCGATTGACGTAAGCCCGGCCAGCTGGCCCATCGGCATGGGCCGCGACTTCCTCGGCTGTTACGACATCCTGCACGACCGCCTGGAACTGATGGATCGGGCGGATCGCAACCGCGTGGCGGAAACGATTGAAATCAATGGCTTGAACGACCCGCAACTTGCCGAGCACATCCCGGTGGACTTGCTGGTCAAACTGCGCGAAGACCTTGAAATGGTCGCGGCATTGCTGCCGAAATTCAACCGCCAGTCCTTCATGGAAGGGCACCTGACCCCGATCTGGTTCGGCTCCGCGATCAACTCATTCGGCGTCAAGGAACTGATGGATGGCATGGCCGAATATGGCCCCGAACCGCAGGTTCAAAAGGCCAAGGAACGCGGGATTTCCCCAGAGGAATCAACGGTTACCGGCTTTGTCTTCAAAGTCCAGGCGAACATGGACCCCAAGCATCGCGACCGTGTTGCCTTTGTCCGGCTGGCGTCGGGCCACTTTGAACGCGGCATGAAACTGACCCATGTGCGGTCCAAAAAACAGATGGCCGTGACGAACCCGGTGCTGTTTCTTGCGGCGGACCGCGAACTGGCGGAAGAGGCCTGGGCCGGCGACATCATCGGCATTCCGAACCACGGCCAACTGCGCATCGGGGACGCGCTAACCGAAGGGGAATCCTTGCGTTTTTCGGGAATTCCGTCCTTTGCCCCCGAACTGCTGCAAGGCGTTCGCGCAGGCGACCCGTTGAAAGCAAAGCACCTTGAAAAGGCCCTGATGCAATTCGCCGAAGAAGGCGCCGCCAAAGTCTTCAAACCGATGATCGGGTCCGGCTTTATCGTCGGCGTCGTCGGTGCCCTGCAATTCGACGTGCTGGCCAGCCGGATCGAACAGGAATATTCCCTGCCCGTCCGTTTCGAAGGCTCCGCCTTCACCTCCGCCCGCTGGGTTTCCGGGCCAAAGGCCGAGATTGAGCGCTTCGTGAACGTCAACAAAGGCCATATCGCGGTGGATAGTGATGGGGATACGGTCTATCTGACGCGCCTGAAATGGGACATCGATAGGGTGGAACGAGATTACCCGGAGGTGCGCCTGACGGCCACGAAAGAGATGATGGTGTGAGGGGGGGAAGACTGATGTGATCTTTCGGAAAAGCCCTATAGCACTATGCTTGACCTTGCATAAGCGCACCCTTCGGCTCGGTTTACGTAGGGGGATGGGGCGCACGGCGTGCGCATATCCGCCAAAAACATACTTTCCAAATTCCTTACGAAAAAATCAAATGCATTATAAAACAACCCCCTAACCAACCTTGCACGCGTGCAAGCCTCCCCTTGTCTTTCCCCGCCCGGCCCGCCACAACCCTTCAATGACCCTCCCCCTCCACGAACTCGCCGCCCTTGGCACTGCCACCTGCTGGGCCACCACGGGCCTGATTTCCGCCGACGCCGTTCGCGCGCTCGGGGCGTTTCACTTCAATCTGATCCGGCAGGTGTTCGTCACCCTGATCCTCGCCGTCATAGTATTGACGACTGGGGTATGGGCAGGGCCGACCACCACCACCATCCTGATCCTTGCCGCCTCCGGCATCATCGGCATCCTGATCGGTGACACGCTCAACTTCGCCGCCGTGGGCCGCCTCGGCCCCCGCCGCGCCGGGGCGATTTTCGCGCTGAACGCGCCCATGGCAGCGGTGATGGGATGGATAGTCTTGGGCGAGGCGCTGCCTTGGCAGGCCATACTCGGCATTGGTCTGACGGCCGGGGGCGTCGCAACAGCCATCCTAGGGCGGCCCCGCATCAACGCTCATCGGCTGGAATCCTTGCAAGGCACCCTGATCATCGGCCTGCTGTTCGGCCTTGGCGCGGCCTTCGGTCAGGCCGCCGGGTCGCTGATCGCGCGGCCCGTCATGACAGAAGGTATGGACCCCTACCTCGCCTCATTGTTTCGCGTCGGGGCATCGGGCCTGACCATGGGCATCCTGGCCGCCACCCCCTTGTCACCGCCAAAGCCCATAGCCATCACGCGTCACGCCATGATCCTGACCCTCGCCACCGCAATCATCGGGCTGCTGATCGGGATGACCCTGTTTCTTTACGCCCTGCAAGGGTCCCAAACCGGGATCATCGCCACCCTGTCTGCCACGTCGCCCGTGATCATCCTGCCGTTGCTGTGGCTGCGCACCGGGCAACAGCCCACTTTGACCAGTTTTCTGGGGGCAGCCCTCGCCGTCGCAGGCCTTGCCCTGATTTTCACGCGGTAAATCATGCCCCTGCAGAACCGTGTTCAACCAACCGGGGATATCATCGCCCACCCTTCGCGGGGTACGTTGATCGGAAACCGGGGCATCCTGCATGACACCGCGCGCACCGTCAAACGCCGGTGGAGCCATCCGCACTGGATCGTCTGCACCCTGCACTGGAAAGATGTGCGCCGCGTGCCGATGACGCCGAACCGTTGGACCGAACTGTTCTTTCTGGATGAGGCTGTGGCGCTGGCGGCGGGCCATCGGCCCTGCGCGTATTGCCGCCGTGCGGATTACCGGCTTTGGAAAGCGGCTTGGGAGCACGCCTTCGGTGAGCGGGCAAAAGCGGCAGAGATGGACCGTGTCCTGCACGCCAGCCGGATCGACAAAGCCACCCACACCCAACAACAACACGCCGCAAACGTGGCAGACCTGCCCGATGGCACCTTCATCCTGCACGATGGCCAACCCCATCTGATCCTTGGTCCAAACCTGTTGCCTTACGGCGCCGACGCATATGCCCTTGCCTTGCCAAAACCGTCCTTCAAAACCGCTCAGGTTCTGACCCCCGCCATCACTGTGGCCGTTTTGCGGGCTGGATACCGCCCTGTCCTGCACCCCACTTCACAAGCTAGGCAGGTTCCTTGACCTTTCCCCCCGATTAAGATACCTCATCGGCGCGGGCATCCTGCCCAAACCGACGCCGGGACGCCCGGAAACTAGCGTCCCATTACATTCGTGCAGGCCGACCCTGCACCGACAAGGACGCTTATGACCAAATTTTCCGACCTCGCGCTGGACCCGCGCGTATTGCAAGCCGTGGCCGAGTCTGGCTATGAAACCCCTACGCCCATTCAGGAACAGGCCATCCCGCACGCCCTGCAAGGCAAGGATGTGCTCGGCATCGCCCAGACCGGCACTGGCAAGACCGCGAGTTTTACGCTGCCGATGATCACCCTGTTGGGGCAGGGCCGTGCCCGCGCCCGGATGCCGCGCAGCCTTGTTCTGTGCCCGACGCGTGAACTGGCAGCCCAGGTTGCCGAAAGCTTTGAGACCTATGCCAAATACACCAAACTCACCAAGGCCTTGCTGATCGGCGGTGTATCTTTCGGCGAACAGGACAAGCTGATTGACCGGGGCGTGGATGTGCTGATCGCGACACCGGGCCGCCTGCTGGATCACCACGAACGCGGCAAATTGCTGCTGACCGGTGTGCAGATCATGGTGGTGGATGAGGCGGACCGGATGCTGGATATGGGGTTCATCCCGGATATCGAGCGGATCTTCAAACTGACGCCCTTTACGCGGCAGACATTCTTTTACAGCGCGACCATGGCACCGGAGATCGAACGTCTGACGAACACATTCCTGACCGGGGCGGTTAAGATTGAAGTGGCGCGTCAGGCGACGACGTCGGAAACCATCGAACAGGCGTTGATCCAGGTGCCTGCGACGCGCAAAGATGCGTCATTCGCCGCCAAGCGGTCGGTGCTGCGCGCCCTGATCCGGGCCGAGGGCGAATCCTGCACCAATGCGATCATCTTCTGCAATCGCAAGATGGATGTGGATGTGGTGGCAAAGTC
>JANMDH010000260.1:0-4742 GCA_031376195.1 Gemmobacter sp.
GGCTGAACCTTGTCGGGCTGAAACGGCGCGGGGTGGACCGGGGCGAAATCACCGCGCTGCGGGCAGCCTATCAGATGCTGGCGCAGGGCGAGGGCACGTTTCTGGACCGGACACGGCGTCTGGCCGAAGAAACCGACAGCCCGCATGTGCGCGAGATGACCGAGTTTATCTTGTCCGCCTCGGACCGTTCGTTCCTGACGCCGAAATGACGCGGACAGCGATCATTGCAGGGCGCGGGGGCCTGCCTTCGGTGCTGGTCGCGGCCATGGCGGAACGGCCTTTGGTGGCCGCGCCTGAAGGGTTTTTGCCAGACGCCTTGACGCCGGATATGACGTTCCGGGTGGAACGCCTCGTACCCTTCCTCAAAGCACTGGAAGATGCCCAAGTGACCCGTGTTGTGTTTGCGGGTTCCGTGCAACGCCCGCACCTTGACCCGGCGATGTTTGATCCTGACACGGCCACTCTCGTGCCAAGGTTGCTGTCCGCAATGCAGGGCGGCGATGATGCAACCCTGCGGGTGGTCGTCGCATTGTTCGAGGAGTTTGGCTTTTCGGTTGTTGGCGTGCCAGATGTGGCCCCGCAATTGATCCCGCAGGCGGGGGTGCTGGCCGGACAACTGACGGCGGTGGATGAAAACGACGCCGCGCGCGCAGCGGCGATTGTCGCGGCACTTGGCGCGGTCGACGTCGGGCAGGGCGCCGTCGTGCAACAGGGGCTGTGTCTGGCTCTGGAAACCTTGGCGGGTACGGATACGATGCTCGCCACAATCTCCGCGCTGGCCGCCTTGCGCCCGGATGCGGCCAAGGGACGGGGCCTGTTCTACAAGGCCCCGAAACCGGCGCAGGATCTGCGCATCGACCTACCCACCATCGGGCCCGATACAGTGCGGGCAGTTGCGGCGGCGGGTCTGGGCGGGATCGTCTGGCAGGCAGGCGGCGTGATCTGCCTCGATCTGCCCGCGATGCAGTCGCTTGCCACCGAACATGGCCTGTTCCTTTGGGCGCGCAACCCGTGAAACTGTTCCTGATCGCCGGTGAGCCTTCGGGCGACCGTCTGGGTGCTGCCTTGGTGGCGGGCCTGAACGCCTTGTCGCCCGGTATCACCTTTGCGGGCGTCGGCGGGCCTGCGATGCAGGCCGAAGGCCTGTCCAGCCTGTTCCCGATGCAGGAATTGTCCGTCATGGGCATTGCCGAAGTGATCCCGAAATACTTCCCCCTGAAACGCCGCATCGCCGAAGCCGCCCAAGCCGTTCTGGACAGCGGCGCGCAGGCCCTGATCACCATCGACAGCCCTGATTTCTGCCTGCGCGTGGCGCGTATCGTGAAAACCGCGCGGCCCGGCTTTCGCACGATCCACTATGTCGCCCCCTCCGTCTGGGCCTGGCGACCGGGCCGGGCTGCCCGGATGGCCCAGGTGATCGACCATGTGCTGGCCCTGCTGCCGTTCGAGCCTCCGCTCATGACGGCGGCGGGCATGACCTGCGATTTCGTCGGCCACCCCGTTGTCGCCGAACCGCTCGCCACCCCGGTGGAGCGGGCGATGATGGAAGGGCACGGCCCCCTGATCCTGACCCTGCCCGGGTCGCGGCGGGCCGAGGTGACGCGCCTTGCCCCCGTCATCGGTGCCGTTCTCGCGCAGATCAGACTCCGCCACCCGGATTTGCGGGTCGCCTTGCCGACGGTTCCGGGCGTGGCAGGGCTGGTGCAGGATCTGACGGCGGATTGGCCGGTGCGGCCTGACATCATCCTCGATCCCGCTGCCAAACGCGCCGCCTTTGCGGCGGCGGATGTGGCGATTGCGGCCTCGGGCACCGTTTCGCTGGAACTGGCCGCGAATGACTGCCCGATGGTCATCGCCTACGCGATGAACCCGGTGACGATGTGGCTGATGCGCCGCGCCGCGCTGATCGACACCGTGACGCTGGTCAATATCGTGTCCGACACCCGTGTCGTGCCCGAATTCATCCAAGGCCGCTGCCGCGCCGACCTGATCGCGCCGACAGTGCTCAGCCTGCTCGACGACCCGCAGGCGCGCGCGGCGCAGGAACAGGCGATGGCCGTCACCATGGAACGCCTTGGTCGCGGCGGCGAACCCCCAGGCTTACGCGCAGCACGCTCCGTTCTGTCGCATCTGGCCTAACGCCCGCGCCAGATCCAGCCGCCGCCAAACACGCGCCCGCCGCCCGGCGCATAAAACACGCAGGCCTGACCCGCCGATATGCCATCCTCTGGCGACAAAAGTTCCACCTCTGCCTCGGTCGCGGAAATCGGGCGCAGAACCGCCGGGCGCGGCGGGCGCGTGGACCGCACCTTCACCTCCAGATGCCATTCCGCGTATGACATCAGCGGCTCGTCGCCCAGCCAGTTGATCTCCCGCAAGGGCACGATCCGCGTCGACAGCGCTTCTTTCGCACCCACGATCACCTGCCGCGCCTCCGGGTCAAGCCGCAAAACATACAGCGGGTTTTCCATCCCCCCGATGCCCAGCCCTTTGCGCTGACCCACTGTGTAATGGATCACCCCGTTGTGCTGCCCCAGAACCGCGCCCGCCAGATCGACGATATCCCCCGGTTCCGCAGAACCCGGCCGCAGCTTTTCGATCACCGCCGCGTAATTGCCATTCGGCACAAAACAGATGTCCTGACTGTCCGGCTTGTCCGCCACAGGCAATCCGTGCCGTGCCGCCAAGGCCCGTGTTTCCGCCTTGGACCCCAGATGGCCCAACGGAAAGCGCAGATAGGCCAGCTGATCCGGCGTGGTCGAAAACAGGAAATAACTCTGATCCCGCGCCGCATCCGCCGCCTGATGCAGTTCCGGCCCCGCCACGCCATCCTTGCGCTGAATGTAATGCCCCGTCGCCATGCAGTCGGCATCCAGTTCTTTCGCAGTCGCCAGCAGATCCTTGAACTTCACCCGTTCGTTGCAGCGGATGCAGGGCACCGGCGTCGCCCCCGCCAGATAGGCATCCGCGAATTCGTCGATCACTGCCGCGCGGAAGGTATTTTCATAATCCAGAACGTAATGCGGGAAACCCATCGTTTCTGCCACCCGCCGCGCATCATGAATGTCCCGCCCCGCGCAGCACGCACCCTTTTTCGCCAGTGCTGCCCCGTGATCGTACAGTTGCAGCGTCACGCCCACCACATCATAGCCTTCTGCCGCCAGCTCTGCCGCCACGACCGAACTGTCCACGCCACCCGACATGGCCACAACCACCCGCGTCTGCGAGGGTGGTTTGGCAAAGCCAAGTGAATTCAGAGGATGGTCAAGCGCCATGGCAGTCTGATCTTCCGACGGTTTCGGGATGCGTCGCTAATATAGGAAAATGCAATGCATCCTCAACCCCCGCTTTTCACGCTTGATTAAGGCTGATCGTGCAGACTGCCATCCAATGGTGGGAAAAGGGACCAATGCGATGTTCTTGAAAAAAGTGGACGGGCCCCGGCAAGTGACCTTGCCTGATGGCAGCCACCTGTCGCGGGCGGATTTGCCGCCCGATGACACGCGCCGCTGGGTGGCCAGCCGCAAGGCGGTGGTGGTCAAGGCCGTGCTGTACGGGTTGATCCCGGAATCTGAGGCGCTGGAACGCTATGCCCTCTCGGCCGAGGAATTCGCCTTATGGCGCGACACCATTGCCGTGCATGGCGAAAACGCCCTGAAAGTCACGGCAATTCAAAAGTACAGACAGCTTTAGATTGTTTTTTACTTTGCCGATGCCACAGTAACGTGCGGTTAACCATTGATGCGCCATGCTGTTAAGGAAGATTGACCGTGGCAAGGACACCCCAATGCGTATCTTACTAGTGGAAGACGACCCGACGACTTCGCGCAGCATCGAACTGATGCTGACCCACGCGAACTTGAATGTGTATTGTACCGATCTTGGCGAAGACGGGATCGATCTGGCAAAACTCTATGATTACGACCTGATCCTGCTGGACCTCAACCTCCCGGATATGAGCGGGCATGAAGTTCTGCGCCAACTGCGGCTGGCAAAAGTCGCAACGCCCATCCTGATCCTGTCAGGGGCCGATGATACGGAAAACAAGATCAAAGGGTTCGGGTTCGGGGCCGATGACTATCTGACCAAACCCTTCCACCGCGAAGAACTGGTGGCACGCATTCACGCGATCATCCGGCGGTCCAAAGGGCACTCGCAGTCGATGATTCGCACCGGGATGGTGAACGTTAATCTGGATGCGAAAACCGTGGATGTGGATGCCAAGACGGTGCACCTGACCGGCAAGGAAAATCAGATGCTGGAACTGCTGTCGCTGCGCAAGGGCACGACACTGACCAAGGAAATGTTCCTGAACCATATCTACGGCGGAATGGACGAACCGGAACTGAAAATCATCGATGTGTTCATCTGCAAACTGCGCAAGAAACTGGCTGAGGCGACAGGCGGCCAGAATTACATCGAAACCGTCTGGGGGCGCGGCTATGTGCTGCGCGATCCTGCTCCGGCCGAGGCGGAACGCAAGCTGGCGATGGGGGCGTGACTTTACCTTCCCCGGCCTGATGCCTAAACCTGTGTTCGGGATTGGGCCGGGGGATGACGATGACCAGCGATGTGGCGGTGGACCGCCTGACAAAAACGCAGGCCCGTGCAGAACTGGCCCGGCTGTCCAAGATGCTGGCTGCGGCAAACCAAGCGTATCACACGCTCGACGCGCCTGATCTGGTTGACGCCGATTATGACGCGCTTAAACGGCGCAATGCCGCCATCGAAGCGCGCTTTCC
>JANMDH010000267.1:0-19384 GCA_031376195.1 Gemmobacter sp.
CCCGGTGAAACTGTCGCTCGAACAGGCGATTGCCTATATCGATGACGATGAACTGGTCGAAGTAACCCCGAAATCGGTCCGTATGCGCAAGCGGTTCCTGGATCCAAACGAACGGAAACGTCAGTCGCGGGCGGGGTGACACCGGCTCGCCCCGGCGAAGGCCGGGGCCCCGACGTTGCGCAGCGACGCCAAGGCCTTCGCCTGGGCGCGCTAGACCTCCTCCACCACCATCAAATCCCGCACACTCGCGCCTTTCGCGTGGGCCAGTGCCGCCTGATATTCAGCGGAATTATAGCACTCCACCGCCCGTTCCAGCGACGGAAACCGCGCCACCACATTGCGCGCGCGGTCATTTCCTTCAAGCTGCACATACCGCCCGCCCCGCGCCAGAAACACCCCGCCATGCGCCGCAATCGCAGGTCCGGCACCCGCCGCATAACGACCGTAGGCGTCAGCATCCGTCACATGCACATGCGCAATCCAAAGAGCTGTCGGCATCATTTCCCCCCGATCACGGCTTCCGCCGCTGCGATCGCCGCCGGGGCCAGCGTGATATCCGCCCCGCCCGCCTGCGCCATATCCGCCCGCCCGCCGCCGCCTTTGCCACCCAGGGCTTCCGCCGCCGCCTTGACCAGATCGACCGCCGACAACCTCCCCGTCAGGTCTGCCGTCACCCCCGCCGCCACCGCAGGCTTTCCCCCGGTATCCGCGATCAGCAGCACAGCACCAGACCCGATCCGGGCTTTCAACGCATCAATCAGCCCCGGCAAATCTTTGCCCGAAACACCTTGCTGCACGCGTGCAACTAGGTTTATCCCGTTGATTTCCTTGACTTCCAGATCATCCGCCTTGCTGCCACCCGTGGCCAGTTCACGCCGCAGCTGGGCCACCTCATTCTGCAAGGCACGGCGTTCTTCGATCAGCGCCTTGACCCGGTCCGGCACATCCGCCCCATGGGTTTTCAGCAGCGCCGCCGCCGCCTCCAACCGCGCACCTTCAGCCCGCAGATGATCCAGCGCCACCTGCCCCGTCAGCGCCTCGATCCGCCGCACACCCGAACTGCTGGCGGAATCGCCCAGCAGAACAAACGCCCCGATATCCCCCGTCCGCGCCACATGCGTGCCGCCGCACAGTTCCAGCGAATAGGTCACGCCATCCGCGCCCTTGCCTGAACCGTCCAGACGGCCCATCGACACCACACGCACTTCATCGCCATACTTCTCGCCAAACAGCGCCTGCGCCCCGATGGCCCGGGCATCATCCGGCGTCATGATCCGCGTCGTCACCGCCCCATTCTGGCGGATGAAGGCGTTTACCTCGCCTTCGACCCCGGACAGTTCCGCCGCCGACAACCCCTTGCCATGGCTGAAATCAAACCGCAGCCGGTCTGCCGCGTTCAGACTGCCCCGTTGCGCCACATGATCCCCCAAGGCGCGCCGCAACGCTTCGTGGAGCAGATGCGTGGCCGAATGATTGGCGCGGATCGCCCCGCGACGGGCAGGATCCACCACCAGCGCCGCGCCATGCCCCACAGCGATCTCGCCCTCGGCGATTTCGGCGATATGCACGAACAGGCCTTGGGATTTCTTCGTATCCGTAATCCGCGCCACGCCCTTGTCGGTCCGCAAAATCCCGTGGTCGCCGACCTGTCCGCCCGATTCCGCATAAAACGGCGTCTGGTTCAGAATGATCTGCACCTGCTGGCCAACACCTGCTTTCGCTGCCTCAGCCCCTCCCGCCACGATGGCCAGAACCTGCCCCTCGGCCACCTCAGTGTCATAGCCCAGGAATTCCGTCGGCCCCAATCTGTCCGCCAGATCAAACCAGATCGTAGCATCCTTCGTATCGCCTGACCCGGTCCAGCTTGCCCGCGCCTTGGTCTTTTGCTCCAGCATTGCCGCGTCAAAGCCCGCGGTGTCGACCGTCCGCCCCTGTTCGCGCAACGCATCCTGCGTCAGGTCCAACGGAAAGCCGTAGGTGTCATACAACTTAAACGCCGCCGCCCCCGGCAAAGCAGCGCCTTCCGGGATGCGCGCCACCTCATCCTCCAGCAGCTTCAGGCCCCGCTCCAGCGTCGTGCGGAACCGTGTTTCTTCCAGCAGTAGCGTTTCCTCGATCATCGCCTGACCGCGTGCCAGTTCCGGATAGGCCGCCCCCATCTGCTGCACCAACGCGGGCACCAGACGGTTCATCACCGGGTCTTTCGCCCCCAGTTGATGCGCATGCCGCATTGCCCGCCGCATGATCCGGCGCAGCACATAACCGCGCCCTTCGTTCGACGGCATCACCCCATCGGCAATCAGGAAACTGGTGGACCGCAAATGATCCGCAATCACCCGGTGATGCGTCTTGCCGGGGCCGTCAGGATCGGTGCTGGTCGCATGCGCCGATGCCTCGATCAGGCAACGCATCAGATCGGTATCATAATTGTCGTGCTTGCCTTGCAACAGCGCGCCGATCCGCTCCAGCCCCATCCCGGTATCAATCGACTGCATGTCCAAGGGGCGCATCGTGCCATCTGCGAACTGCTCGTTCTGCATGAACACGTTGTTCCAGATTTCGATGAACCGGTCGCCGTCTTCATCGGCACTGCCCGGCGGGCCGCCCCAGATCTTGTCGCCGTGGTCATAGAAAATTTCAGTGCACGGCCCGCACGGCCCCGTCGGCCCCATCCGCCAGAAATTGTCATCGGTCGGGATGCGGATGATCTTGTCATCCGACAGCCCGGCCACCTTTTTCCAGATTTGGGCGGCTTCATCATCCGTGTGGTAAACAGTGACGGTCAGACGGTCCTTGGCCAGACCGAAATCCTTGGTCAGCAATTCCCAGGCAAAACTGATCGCCTGTTCCTTGAAGTAATCGCCAAAGCTGAAATTCCCCAGCATTTCGAAAAACGTATGATGCCGCGCGGTATAGCCCACGTTATCCAGATCGTTGTGCTTGCCCCCCGCCCGCACGCATTTCTGCGCCGTGGTGGCGCGGACGTAATCGCGCGTTTCCGCACCGGTGAAGCAATTCTTGAACTGCACCATACCGGAATTCGCGAACATCAGCGTCGGATCATTGCGCGGCACCAGCGAACTGCTGGGCACTACGCGGTGACCGTTGCGTTCAAAAAAATTCAGAAAGGTGGAGCGGATTTCGTTCAACGAGGGCATGGGTCCGGCCTTTGGTAAAAAGCATCGGCCCGATGTAACCCTGCCTGTGCGCCCTGTCCATCACCGCGCAGGGGTCGGATGGGCAATTCTGCCCATCCTGTTCGCCAGGTCACATATCCACGACATCTTCGGACGCGCCACCCTCGGCCATGTGGAAATCGAGGCCATTGGCCGCGCGGATCTTGTCTTCAATCTCCAGCGCCACGCCGGGGTTCGATTTCAGGAACAGTTTCGCGTTGTCGCGCCCCTGCCCGATCCGTTCATCGCCGTAGGAATACCAGGAACCTGACTTTTCCACCACGCCGGCCTTGACCCCGATATCCACCAGTTCCCCGGTTTTAGAGATGCCTTCACCATACATGATGTCGAATTCAACCTGCTTGAAGGGCGGGGCCACCTTGTTCTTGACCACTTTCACGCGGGTGGAGTTGCCGACCACTTCGTCGCGATCCTTGATTGCCCCGATCCGGCGAATATCCAGACGCACGCTCGCATAGAATTTCAGCGCGTTGCCGCCCGTTGTCGTTTCCGGGCTGCCGAACATCACGCCGATCTTCATCCGGATCTGGTTGATGAAAATCACCATGCAGTTGCTGCGCCCGATGCTCGCGGTCAGTTTGCGCATGGCCTGGCTCATCAATCGGGCCTGACTGCCCATCTGCATGTCGCCCATGTCGCCTTCGATTTCCGCCTTCGGCACCAGCGCCGCCACCGAATCGACCACGATCAGACTGACAGCCCCCGACCGGACCAGCGTATCGACAATCTCCAGCGCCTGTTCGCCCGTGTCCGGCTGGCTGATCAGCAGCTCATCCAGATTCACCCCAAGCTTTTTCGCGTATTGCGGGTCCAGCGCGTGTTCCGCATCGACAAAGGCGCAAACCCCGCCTTTTTTCTGTGCTTCGGCCACCACATGCAACGTCAGCGTCGTCTTGCCTGACGATTCGGGGCCGTAAATTTCAATGATCCGCCCCTGCGGCAACCCGCCGATGCCAAGCGCGATATCAAGGCCAAGTGACCCGGTCGAGGTCGCCTCGATGTCCATCGCCGGGCTGTCCGCGCCCAGCTTCATGATCGAACCTTTGCCGAACTGCCGTTCGATCTGTGCCAGCGCGCTTTCCAGCGCCTTTGCCTTGTCCATGTCGCGCTTGTCCTTCAGGTCAAGTAGGGTCGCCGATGCCATTTGCCGTTCCTTATTTCACAGCCGCACCTTGGCGGCAATCTGCCTGCATGTTCCTGCCTTGTTCTTGTCTTATGCGACCAAAACGGGAACATTTCAATCCAATTCTCGCTAAACCCACTTTTTCGCAAAACGGTTAAGGGATAGTTACCAACAGGGCCTGCCATGGTGCAGCCGGATCAATAATATCAAAAGGGGCGGCAATGCTGGTGTTCTGGGATCAACGATTGGCCTTTCTCGCAACCCCGAAAACCGGATCGACGGCCATCGAAATGGCGCTCGAATCACTTTCCGCCCTTGCCGTGCAACGCCCGCCCGTTTTGAAACATACCACCGCGCAAAGGTTTCATCGGTTTCTCGGGCCATATCTGAACGTGGCCTCGGGCGGGCATGATTTCGAAGTGGTGGCCCTGATGCGCGAACCACGCGATTGGCTGGGAAGCTGGTATCGGTACCGTCAGCGCGACGATGGGGTCGATGCCGGGCGGTCCACAAGGGACATGAGCTTTGACACCTTCGTGCAGGCATGGTGCGCAGATGATCAACCCGATTTTGCCGCTGTCGGATCGCAGGCCAAATTTCTGGAAAGCAAGCATGGCAAGGGTGTGGACCGTATTTTCCGTTATGAAGAGATCGGAAAATTCACCGAATTCCTGGAAGATCGCCTCGGATGCGAGATCATACTGCCCCGGCTGAATGTCTCGCCTGCCGGGGCGACCGACCTTTCCCCGGAAACCGAGGCGCTGTTGCACCGGGTCGGGGCTGCCGAATTCGCATTATACGGGTCTTTGCGGCAGGGGTGATGCGGGGTGCCGGACCTGCGGATCGGCTTGCCAGTGCTGTTTGTAGCTCCCGTCGCGCCCGCCTCGCCGTCCCCCGCCGTTCAGATCAGGTGCGGTCGCAGTTGTTCGATCAGGCCAAGGTCGCGCAGGGTGCCAACCGGATACGCCTCGCCCCCCAGAAGATGCAGATCGAAATCCGGCTCCAGCCGCTTCAGGTTCGCGGCATAGCGGCGGGCATCCTCCATCCGCCCCGACAAGCAGGACAAAGCCGTCAGATAACGCAAAGCCGGGCGATAGAACGGCATTTTGCGGTGGCTCGACAAGGCAAGCTCAAGTGCCCCGGAAATATCGCCCACGCTCACCGCTGAAAGACAGGCCTGCAAATCCCACGCGAAACCATGCGGCAGTCCCTGTGCCGACCGTCTGGCACGATCCGCCACCTGATTGGCTTCCCCGTATCGCCCGTGCATGATCAGAGTCTGGCACAGCGCATCCAGCGCATAGGGGTTGTCTTCGCCAAGGTCCGCCGCCCGCAGGGCCAGATAATGCGCAGCATCCAGATCCCCGATCATCCGCAGCGTGATCTGCGACGCAAGCGACAGAACAACCGGATGATCGGGTGCCGCCAGCATTGCCTCCTGCACCAAAGGCAGCGCCTCTGACAATTTGGCTGTATCCGCCTCACGAAACTCCAATGCCTCGGTCAATCGCACAAAGCCGCGCCATGCAAGCGCCGGTCCCCGCATCTCGCTGTCCACCGCCCCGGACAACAGGGCATCGGCCTTTGTCAGCCCGGCACGGTCAAATTCGAAAACCCGCCGGATAGCCCGGTTTATGGCCAGCATAGGGGGCGTCGCAGGCCCCGCAATCGCTGTGTCGCAAACCGCCTGAATGACGCGGTTCACCTCGCGCGCCACATCGTCGGATTGCCATATCTCCGACAGTTGCGACGCAATCGACAACCGTCCCGACCAAAGCGTCCGCCGGTTAGGTGCCGCCACCACCCGCATCAGGACAAACGACCGTTCGCTGTCATCCAGACATTCCAGCTCCACTTGCGCCACGGGCTGATCACTGGAAATCAGCCGATCTGCCGCATCCAATTCAACAACATCGACCCCACCCGCCAGACCCAGCCCTGCCGCAATCCGCTGCGACAGCGCCCGCAGAATGAACGCGCCGCGTTCAGTGCCTGACCGGTCGATCATGCAGATCGGCACCAGCATGCGTACTTCGCGCGGCGTGGTGGGCACACTGACCCGGATCAGGTTGGTCACCGGCGCATCCTGCTGCATCCGAAGCGTTCGCAGCCAGTCACAGAATTCGGGGTCGCTGATGTCGATGTCGTCCAGCAATTCGCCTTGCGTCAGATCATAGGCGTCCGTCAGGGGGATCGGCGGATCAATCCAGATCGCGGACCGGTCGCTTTGCAGCCGTCCCCCGACCGGCCCCAGCGCCTTGCGGACATTCGACAATGCCTGCCTGCAACTGCCCGATGCCTGCGCCGCGTCCCTTTCGCTCCAAAGTTTGTCCTGAACCCAGACCCGGCTGCGCCGCTGCCCCGGCGACATCAGGATCAGCGCCAGCAAGCCCCGTTCCTTGATCCCCTTTGGGGTCACATCGAGGCTGGAATCGTCAAACAATCGGAATGGGCCATTCAGGCAAATACGCATCCGTTTTACCCCGAGCGAGGAAAGTCATTTGATTATACGCAATACCGGAAACAATAGCGTGATGGATAACGCAGCGTCAAGCTGGACAGGTGCCGCCAGTTTTCAGGGTGCCCCTATGACACGCCAGAACGTTATCCCAAGGATACCCGGCAGACGTCATCCTTGTTCAGGTTTCAAAATGGGATTGCCCTGCCCCACCGACGCGCAGGTCGCGCGGGCCACCATCACGATGGCCAACAGCATAACGCCGGCACCGATCAACTGCACCTGTCCGGGCCGTTCGCCCAGGATCAAGATGCCCCCTGCCGCCCCGAACAGACTTTCCGCAGCCACCAGAACCGCCGTTGTCGATGCCGCGACATGCGCCTGCGCCGCCGCCGTCAGCGCAAAGGCAAGCGCCGTTGAAAGCACGCCCAGATACAACAACTCCGGCATCGCGCCAGCCCACGTTCCCGGCTGCACAGGCTGCAGGATGGTGACAATCACTGTCGCAAAGGCCACCGTCAGCGTGACATGCAAAAAGGTCGTCGCCACAGCGCGCCCTTGCGTCTGTGCGTGTTTCGAAAGGGCCACCATCCACGCGGCATAGAACGCCGCTGAGATCAGGCAGGCGACATCCCCCACATTCAGATCAGACAGCGAACGCCCCGCCCCGCTCAGCAGGAAAGCCCCCGGCAGGGTCAACACGGCGGCGACGCCGATCCCCGGCTGCAACTGTTCCCGCGTTGCAATGAAGGCGAGGATTGGTGTCAGAATGGATGCTGTGTTCACCAGAAAACTGGCATTCGTGACAGTTGCCGACTGATAAGCCCATTGCTGCAAAATGATCGCGACCGCAAAAAACACCGACGGCAACAGCGCACTGCGCGCCCAACCCCACAAGTTCGGAACCAGCCGCATTTCCCGGACGGCAAAAGGAAACAGCACCACCGCCGCCACCACATTACGGGCGACAACAGTGGCAAACGGGTCAAGATCCTGCAGCACCGTCTTGTTGGCGACATTGCCAGACCCCCACAGAAAGGCCGCTGCCAGCAGCATGTAAACAGCGAACTGCCTTTTGCGCGCCCGGTCGCCGGGATTGATTGTTCGATGGTCACCTTGCCTACTGTCCATTCTGTGCTCCACCCGCCTGGTCGCGCCGGGAATCGCAAAACATCGGGATGCGATCGCAAGGCGCCTGCATCAAACGGGATGCCAGCCATGCGTCATCGCAGCGCAATCACGCCGCGGGGGTCGGGAACATCAGACAGGCAAACAAACCGGCATCGGCCCGGCGGCTTCACTGGGCATCGCCTGCCGGGGGGGAATTCCATCGGCGGCAGCAAGGCCTGTTTACGCCCTGCCGCGCGCGCGGGCTTACATGACACCGAACCGTTCAAACGCCTCGACCGTGCTCATCCCGGCTTCGATCGCCAGACGCACCTTGTTTTCGGTCGTGGCCTTTTCGAACGCGCGCGCAACAGCCTCGCCCTCCGCCTCGCGCGGGATGATCAATACACCGTCGCGGTCGCCGAACACGATGTCGCCGGGCCGGACGCGCACCCCGCCGATTTCAATCGGCACGCCGTAATCCACCACCTTGCCGCGCGGTCCTTGGTCCTGCGCATAAGTCCCGTGCGAAAAGGTCGGAAAGTTCAGCGCCAGAATGCCAGCACTGTCGCGGCAATAGCCATCCACCACCGCCCCCGCCGCCTTCAGATGCAGCGCGCGCGTCGACATCAATTCACCCCACAGCGCATAGCGCGGCGAAGATCCAGAGGCGACATAGACATCACACGGTTGCAGGCTGTCGAGGGCGCGGAACATCAAACCGAACGGTTTTGCACTCATCTCCGTTTGCCCGTTGCGCTCCGACACGGCAAAGAAATCCGCCTCCAGCACCGGCATCGCCCGCCCCAGCACCACCATGTCATCGCGCAAGGCCCGGATATGGGGCGGCAGAAACTGGTGAAGAAAGCCCATCGTATCCAGAATGTCCCCCACCACGGCGGTAAACAACTTGTTGCGCATCGCAGCAAAAAGGGCGGTATCGTCGGCATAAGTCGTCATCGTGATCCCTTTCCTAACGGGGCCCGGCGGCCATCGCCGCCACGCCGTGCATCACGCCGCGCAGTTCGGCCAGACCCTTCAGCCGCCCGATCAGCGAATAGCCCGGATTGATCCGCGCCTTGCCGATGTCATCGGCCAGCAAATGCCCGTGATCCGGCCGCAGGGGCAGATGCCAGTCGCTGCGCCCTTCGTCGCGGCGGCGCTGCTGTTCGTGCATCAATGCAATCACCACCGCAGGCATGTCCGTCGATCCGCCCAGATGATCCGCCTCGTGAAACGACCCATCCGCCTCGCGCGTCACATTGCGCAGATGCACGAAATGGATGCGCGGGCCGAATTCGCGCACCATCGCCACCAGATCATTGTCCGCCCGCACGCCGAACGATCCCGTACAAAAGGTCAGACCGTTGGCCACCGTATCGGGCGCGGCCAGGATCGCGCGCACATCGGCGGCAGTCGACACGACCCGCGGCAGACCATACAGGCTGAACGGCGGATCATCGGGGTGAATGCACATCCGCACACCGCAGTCTTCGGCCACCGGGATGACTTCATTCAGGAAATGGGTCAGGTTCGCGCGCAGATCATCGCCCGTCATCCCATCGTATTCCAGCAGCGCCTGAAGGAAACTCTGACGGTCAAACTTGCGCTCTGTCGCGGGCAGGCCCGCGATCAGAACACGCTCCATCCGCGCCATATCATCGTCGCTCAACGTTCTGAACCGCGCCTCCGCTGCTGCGATCTGCGCATTCGTATAGTCCCGCGTCACCCCCGGGCGTTTCAGGACAAACAGATCATAGGCCGCGAAATCCACCGCATCAAAGCGCAGTGCATAGCCCGTTGACGGCATGCGGTAGGTCAGATCAGTGCGCGTCCAATCCACAACGGGCATGAAATTATAGCAGACCGTCGTGATCCCCTGCCGCGCCAGTGCCCGGATAGTATCCTTGTAATGCCCGATATAGCGGCCCCGCTCCGGCCCTGCGATCTTGATCTGGTTGTGCACCGGAATGCTTTCCACCACTGACCAGATCAGCCCTGCCGCCGTCACCAGTGCCTTTTGCGCCGCAATGTCGCTGTCGCGCCAGGGGGAGCCGTCATAAATCTGGTGCAGCGCCGACACGACTTCCGTCGCCCCCGTCTGCCGGACATGGTCAAGCGTGACCGGATCATCCGGGCCATACCAGCGCAGCGTTTCTCGCATCGGTTCCATCTTTTTGTCGTCCAATTCCGGTTTATTGATTTTTTTGTTGGACCACATCCACGCCACCTTGGCAAGTATTCCTGTATTTCACTTCGAGCATGCACCCATGACCCCTATTTCTTGAATTAAGTTGACGGGAATCAATTCTTGGTCCAACAAATCGGGACGCAATGGGAAACATGATGCCAGGCACCGATACCATGCTGCTCGCCTCCCTCGCTCCAGGCACCGTGGCGGAGCCTGCAAAGATATCCGCCGTCGACCGTCTGGTGGAACAGATCCGCGAATTCGTCCGCGACCGCGGCCTGATCATCGGCGATGCCTTGCCCACCGAACGCGAACTGGGCGAACAGTTTCAAGCCGCCCGCAACACGGTGCGCGAAGCGCTTCAGGTTCTGAAAGCCTACGGTATCGTCGAGGTGCGGCCCAAGATCGGTGCCGTGCTCAGCGACCGTCACGAAGATGCGGTACGCAAACTGTTCGCGTTCCAGAACGACATTTCGCCGGCCTCGTTCATGGATGTCCAAGGCTATCGCTGCATCATCGAGGCGGGCATCGGCGACCACATCATCCTGCACGCCACCGACGCAGATCTGGATCATCTGGACGGCGTAAACGCGCATATCCTGAAGATCCAGGGCGTTGAAGACGCTGCACGCTGCGATTTCGCCTTTCATGAGGCGCTGGTGGCCTTGGCCAACAACCGCACGCTTTTGGCAAACTACCGCCTGCTGCAGCCGGTCATCACCCAGATCATGCGCGTGGGCAAGGCCGCTCGACCCGTGCAGATCGACACCCATGACGCACATGTCCAGATCATCAAGGCGCTGCGGTCGCGCGACCGTGTGGCATATGCCTATCTGATCAGCCGCCACCTGGAATATGGCCTGCAATTTGTGGACGCCGCAGGGGGTCGCCCGGCCCGGCCGGGGTGACAGCCCACGCCACATGCCGGACCGAAGGCTCTCTCGGCCCGGCAGATTGAAAACGAGAGCATGCTTTAACACCCGTGGGAGGGAAAAGATCATGATCACCAAACGAAGCATTCTGCTGTCAACCGCAGCGGCGGCATTCCTTGCAGGCACGCTGGGTCTGCCAACGGCCGCCTTGGCCCAAGACCGCACCATCGCCGGTATCGTCTTTCAGCAGGATCAGTTCTTTCAGACCATTCAGATGGGCATGCGCGCCACCGCCACCGCTGCCGGGGCTGAACTGCTGGAGGCGAACTCCGAATCCAAGCCGGAAAAAGAGGCCAATCTGATCGATACCTACATCGCGCGGGGTGTCGATGCGATTGTCATATCCCCGATCAGCGCGGATGCGTCGGCCCCCGCCCTGCAGCGCGCCGCCGATGCCGGGATCAAGATCGTCACCTACAATTCAGCCGTCAACGGCGATTTTCCGGTATCCTACCTGAATTCCGCACAGCGCGACCTCGGCTCCACCACCGGCGTACTGGCCGCCACCTTTATCAAGGACACCCTTGGCGGCAAGGCAAAAATCGCGACGCTGGGCTTCAAGTCATTGCTCCCCGAAATCTCGGCTGACCGCGTGGACAGCTTCATCGAAGAGGCGGGCAAAGGCGGCACCATCGAAGTCGTGTCGCAACAGGATGCGTGGCTTGCCGAAAAGGCAGTTGCAGTCGCCGCCGACATCATCACGGCCAATCCCGATATCAACATCATCTATGCGGCCAACGAAGGCGGCACCGTCGGGGCCGTTCAGGCGGTGCGCGAAGCGGGTTTGCAGGGCAAGATCTTTGTCTTCGGCATTGATGGCACCGAACAACTCGCCGGGTTCGTGCTGGACGACGACAATGTGCTGCAGGCCGTCACGGCGCAGCAACCCTTCGTGATGGGGTCGATGGCGGTGCAGGCGGCGCTGGACGCGCTGGACGGCAAGCCCGTCGAAAAGGCCGTCATCGTCCCCGTGATCGGCCTGAGCAGAACCGCCCCGGAAGGTGTCACCGCCTTTTTGGAACAACTGAAATCCCTGCAATAGGGGCAACATCCGGCCGGCCCGTCGCCTCTGGCGGGTCGGCCACCCCGATTTTGCGGTCATCGCCACCTCCCCTCGTCCTGATCCCACGCAAGGCAGTTCCCATTTCATGCGCGATGCAGCGATCTTACCCCAGCAGACCGGCGGATTGCTGGAATTTGACGGTGTCACCAAAATCTATGGGCAAACGACCGCGCTGTCGCAATTCTCACACAGTTTCTCGCCCGCCTGCGTGCATGCCCTGATGGGCAAGAACGGATCGGGCAAATCAACCCTCGTCAAAATTCTTGCGGGGGTCATTGCCCCGACCGCAGGCACCCTGCGCGTCAACGGCGCGGAGGCGGCCTTTCACACGCCCCAGGATGCCTTCCGCGCGGGCATTGTGACCGTACATCAGGAACTGTCGCTGATCCCGTCCCTGTCGATCGGCGAAAACATCTTTCTGGGCCGCCTGCCGATGGCGCGAAAGTTTGGCCTGCCAGTGGTCGATTGGCCAGGACTGCACAACAATGCGGCGGTCCTGCTGCAAGACATGGGGCTGGACCTGGCTTCCCGCCGCATGGTCGCCACCCTCAGCGTCGGTCAGCAGCAGGTGGTGGAAATTGCCAAGGCCATGTCGTTCGCGCCGCAGGTCCTGCTGCTGGACGAACCGACCTCCGCCCTTGCCACGCGAGAGGTGAACCAGTTGTTCACGCTGGTCCGCCGGTTGCGGGCACGCGGCGTGACCATTCTGTATATCACCCACCGGATGAACGAATTGTTTGACATCGCCGATACCTGCACCGTTCTGCGCGATGGTCAGTTCGCAGGCTCTGTCGCGATGGCGCAGGCCTCACCCGCCCTGATCGTCGAAATGATGTTCGGCGAAACCGCCAGGGCCGTCCGCCCCGCACGCAAGGTCATTGACCGCGCCGGCCGCCCCGTGCTCGCGGTCAACGGCCTGACGCGGGATGGGGCCTTTGCCGATGTGACCTTTGCCGTGCACCGGGGTGAAATTCTGGGCATCGCGGGCCTTCTGGGCGCGGGCCGCACCGAAGTGATGCGCGCGATTTTCGGGGCCGACCCGGTGGATGCTGGCACCGTCACACTGAACGGCACCGATGTCACGTCCGCCACTCCGGGGCAGATGAAACAGGCCGGCCTCGGCTACACGCCCGAAAACCGCAAAGAGGTGGGTCTGGTGCAGGTTCTGTCCACACACGACAACCTGTGTCTCGCCAGCCTTGCGCAGATCGCCCCTTCGGGCATCATCACGCGGGCCCGCGAACAGGGCGTGGTCCGGCGTCAGATCCACGATCTGGCGATCAAGGTGGCCGATCCGATGCAGCCCGTGGCCGCGCTGTCGGGCGGCAACCAGCAAAAGGTGGTGATCGGCAACTGGCTCAACACCGCGCCCAAGGTGATGTTCTTTGACGAACCCAGCCGGGGTGTCGATGTGCAGGCCAAACGGCAGATCTTCGACATCATCTGGGATCAGGCCGAACGCGGGCTGGCCGCCATCTTCGTCTCGACCGAACTGGAGGAGGTGCTGGAAGTGGCCGACCGCATTTTGGTGATGCGTCAGGGGCGCATCGTGGCGGACGTCGATCCCGCCGTGACGTCGCTGGCCGATCTCTATCATCTGTGCATGGAAGGTCCGTCGACATGACTGCTGTGCCAACCGCGAAGACGGGCCCCAGTCTGCTGATCCGCCTGATCAGGGCTTATCCGATGGAACTCATCCTGGCCGTCCTTATCCTGATCCTTGTGTTCACCGCCCCGGGGTTTGCCAGCGTGCGCAACCTCTTGAATGTGCTGCGCACCGTGTCGATGCTGGGCATCATCGCCTTCGGAATGACAGCCGTCATCATCGCGGGCGAGATTGACCTGTCGGTCGGCGCCGGTGCGGCCCTTGCAGGCTGCATCGTCGCCTGGTTTGCAGGCGCGCTCGACGATAGCCTTGGCGGAACGGCTGCCGTTCTCATCGGCGTGGTTGTGGCGCTCAGCGTGGGGTTTGGCATCGGCTTTTCGGTCGGGAAATTCCGCCACTGGTTCAATGTGCCCAGCTTTATCTGCACCCTCGCCCTGTTCACGGCCCTGCGGGGGGCCGCCAACCTGATCACCGGTGGCTTTCCCCTCGTGACTTTCCCCGGCTGGTTCAGTTTTTTCGGCGGCGGTTATCTGTTCGGCATCCCCTTCCCGGTCTACGTCTTTGCGATGACGTTCGCGGGCATGCACTTCTTGATGAATTACACCCGCTTTGGCCGCGCCGTCTATGCCGTTGGCGGCAACATGGAGGCGGCGCGCCTGTCGGGCATCGACATCTGGTGGGTCAAGGCGATGACGCTGGGCATCACCGGCGCTGCAACCGCGCTGTCGGGCACATTGATCGCGTCGCAGATCGGCTCAGGCACCGGCACCACCGCGACGGGCATGGAACTGGATGTCATTGCCGCCGTGATCATTGGCGGCACCTCCCTGTTCGGCGGCAAGGGCCGGATCTGGGGCACATTGATCGGGGTGTTGTTTCTGGGCTGCATCGCCAATGGCATGACACTGATGAATGTCAGCGAATACTGGCAATATGTCGTGCGCGGCGGGATTATCCTCGGGGCTGTGCTGCTCAATCAGGTTCTGGAACGGGTGAGGTAGGCAATGGATGATTTCCGTGGAAAAGTGGCGTTGATCACCGGAACGACAGGCATCGGCCTGGCCTGTGCGATCCGCCTTGCACAAGGGGGCGCTACGGTTCTGGCCTGCGGCATTGATCAGGCCGCTAACGCAGCCCTCGGCCAAGACGCGGCGGCACGCGGTCTCGCCATTCACCCGCGCACCACCGACGTCTCCGTTCCAGCCGAGGTTGAGGCGGCGGTGGCCGACGCCGCCCGCCGCTTTGGCGGGTTGGACATCATCGTCAATGCGGCCGCCGTCCACCCTTATGGCACCGTTGTTTCCACCGATTTCGACATCTGGCAACGCTGCATGGCGGTCAATGTCGGCTCCATCTATCTGACGGCGCATTTTGGCATCCCCGAAATGGTCCCGCGCGGTGGCGGTGCCATTGTCAACCTCTCCTCCGTTCAGGGGTTTGCCTGCCAGCAGAACGTCGCCGCTTATGTCGCCTCCAAGGGGGCCATTCACGCGCTGACCCGCGCCATGGCGCTCGACCACGCAGATCAGAACATCCGCGTGAACTCCATCAGCCCCGGATCGGTCCGCACCCCCATTCTGGAACTGGCCGCCCGCACCTACGGCGGCGAAGGGATCAGCGTCGATCAGGCATTTGCCCGCTTTGGCGCAGCCCATCCCCTCGGGCGCATCGGCGAACCCGAAGAGGTGGCCGAACTCGTCGCCTTCCTGGCCTCCGACAAGGCCGCCTTCTGCACGGGCAGCGATTACCGGATGGATGGCGGCCTGACCGCCGGCCTTGGCGTGAAATAGGGAGATGCGCATGAAAATCGGCCTTGGGCTTTACCGGGAATCCCTGACGCCCGACAACTTCGAATTCGCCACGCAGGCAGGGGCCACCCATATCGTGGCCCACATGACCAACTACTTTCGCGGCAGGGATCCCAGCATTTCCAGCGGCGATGATGCCCAAGGCTGGGGTGACTGTTCCGATGACGTGCTCTGGACCTATGACGAGATGGCGGCACTGGTGCAATCGGTCAGGGCCGCCGGGCTGGAACTGGCCGCGATCGAGAATTTCTCCCCCCGGTTCTGGTCCGACATTCTGCTCGATGGCCCTGACCGTGCATCCCAGATCGACGGCATGAAGCGCCTGATCCGCGACGCGGGCCGCGCGGGCGTGCCCTGCTTTGGCTATAACTTTTCCATCGCCGGTGTCTGGGGCTGGCAGCGCGGCCCGCTTGCACGCGGCAATGCGTATTCCGTCGGCTTTGACATCACCACGATCGATCCCGACCTGCCCATGGATGACGGTCTGGTCTGGAACATGCGCTACCGCGCCGCCAGACCGGGCGCAAAGCCGGTGACAGTGTCCAACGATGAACTCTGGCAGCGCCTGACCGCCTTTCTGCAGGAAATGGTCCCCGTGGCCGAAGAGGCGGGCGTGATGCTGGCAGCCCACCCCGACGACCCGCCCGCCGACCGGCTGCGCGGCACCGCCCGGTTGGTGAACCGGCCTGAAAAGTATGACCGCCTGCTCGATATCGTCGATTCCCCTGCAAACGGGTTGGAGCTGTGCCTCGGTTCCCTTCAGGAAATGCCCGGCGGCGACATTTACGATCACGTCCGCCGCTTTGCCCGACGGGGCCGCATCGGCTATATCCATTTTCGCAATGTGAAGGGCAAAATACCCAAATACGTGGAAACCTTCGTCGATGAGGGCGACATCGACATGGCCGAAATCGTGCGCATCCTGCGCGACGAAAACTATCGCGGTGTGCTGATCCCCGATCATACGCCCAGCATGACCTGCGCCGCCTCCTGGCACGCGGGCAAGGCCTATGCCTTGGGCTACATGCGCGCTTTGGTGCAGAACGCAGGCGCGCTCGGGCCGTCACGGTCGCTCGCAAAATCCATCGCGGCGCAATAGCGGCATGCAGGGCACCATCAGATGTGTCGTCCCCGCCGGGGACAAATGCGGCGAAGGGGCCGTCTGGTCGGCGCAAGACGGTGCCGTCTACTGGACCGACATCAACCGCTTTCTCATCCACCGCCATCACCCCACTGCAGGCACCACGCAATCGTGGTTCTTTGACGAACCCGTGGTCGCGCTCGCGCTCACCACAAAACCGGGCCGGATGCTGGTCGCACTGGCCTCGAAACTGATCAACTGGTGGCCCGAAACCGACCGCCGCACCGATTTCGGTTTTGCCCTGCCCGGCTATCCAGAGGTCCGTTTCAATGACGGCAGGCCCGATCCGGCAGGCAACTTCTGGGTCGGCTCCATGAAGAACAACGTGCTGCCCGATGGCGAACTGGGCGAGGCTGGCAAAGGCATGGGCATCCTGTTCCGGGTCGATCCGGCGGGCCACGTGACCCAATGGCGGCACGATCTTGGCATCCCCAACACCCTGTGCTGGGCCCCCGATGCCCGCACCTTCTATTTCGGCGATACGCTGGAAAACGAAGTCCGCGCTTACGACTACGACCAGACCAGCGGCGCGATATCAAACGAGCGGCCCTTCCTTAAGGGCTTTGATCGCGGCTTTCCCGACGGGTCGGCCATCGACAGCGACGGCTTCCTGTGGAACTGCCGCTTTTATGGCGGCTGCATCGTACGCGTCGCCCCGAATGGCGCGGTAGACCGCGTCATCGACATGCCCGTGCAGAACATCACCACCTGCACCTTCGGCAGACCCGATCTGAAAACCCTGTTCATCACCACTGCCAGCATCGCCGCACCCCCCGGAAACAGGCTTGCAGGCAGCCTGTTCGCCATCGACGTCGCCGTCCCCGGAATGCCCGAAAACCGGTTTCGCATCGCGTGATGTACCCCTCGCCGCAGCCTCATGCCTCTGGCTCTTCGGGTCGCACTGACCGCAGCCAGGCTACGAATATCCCGGCGTCCGGATGCACATCGCCTTCGGTCGGTTGCAACACGTGAAACGCCTCGTCCACCGGCACCTCAAGGGCAAAGGGTGCCACCAAACGCCCGCTGATCCGGTCCCGCCCCACCAGCGACGTGCGCCCCAGCGCCACGCCGCCCCCCTGCGCCGCAATCGCGTATGCCGTCAGCGACGTGTCCAGTTGCACCCCCCGGCCCGGATCCACCGCCCCTGCCCCCGCCGCGTTCAGCCAGATGCCCCAGCCCGCCTGATACCCCAACACATGCAGCAAGACATGACGCCCCAGATCATCCGGTGACCGCAGGCCCGGCGTTTGCTGCAAAAGGCCCGGCGCGCACAGCGGAAAGATACGCTCCCACGTCAGTCTGTGGCTTGCATAGCCCGGCCACTGCCCCGTCCCGTACTGAATATCCAGATCGCACAGATCCTTGTCGAAGGCGTCGTTCCACACGCTTGAAATGATCCGCAAGGTCTTTCCCGGATGGCGCGCCAGAAAATCCGGCAGGCGCGGGGCCAGCCAGTTGACCGAAAAGGAAACCGCACAGCGCACGGTCAGCGCGTCATTGCGCCTGCGCCCGAACACTTCCCGCGTCCCGCTGGCCAGACGCTCGAACGCATCGTTGACCTTGGGCAGATACGCTTCGCCCGTCTTGGTCAGTTCCAGACTCCGCGGTCTTCGGATGAACAACGGCTGTCGCAAGTGCAGTTCCAGCGATTTGACCTGCTTGGAAATCGCGGCCTGTGTCAGGTTCAGTTCCGCCGCCGCCTGCGTAAAACTCAGATGCCGCGCGGCCGCCGCAAAGGCGCGCAGCCAGGTCAGCGGGGGAAGATCGGTCTGCATCTGCGCTTGCCTAACCCATGCATAACAAAAACGTGGTCATTGCCCCTGAATAGGTCATTTGACGCCACCGCGCCACTGCGGTCCTGTCGCATAAGGGCGGAGGTTTGCATGTTTTCAGTTTTCCCGACGGCGCGCCTGCGCCCGTCACCGTTTTACGCATCCGCCGTCGCCGAAGGCATGACAGCGGCCAGCATTTACAACCGCATGATCATGCCCACCAGCTATGGGGATCCGATGGCCGAATACTGGCGGCTGATCAATGGCGTCTCGCAATGGGACGTGGGTGTCGAACGGCAGGTCCAGATTAAGGGGCCTGATGCGGCGCGTCTGGTGCAGATCCTCTCGCCGCGCGACATGTCGGCCTGCAAGGTCGGTCAGGGCAAATATGTGCCGCTGTGCAATCATCGCGGCACCATCCTCAACGATCCGATCATCCTGAAACTCGCCGATGATCTGTATTGGCTGTCGATTGCCGACAGCGACATCTGGTTCTGGGCCGGGGCGATTGCCGCCGAACGCGCCCTGAATGTCGAGGTCAGCGAACCCGACGTCTCTCCAATGGCCCTGCAAGGCCCGAAAGCCGAAGATGTGGTGGCGTCGGTGCTGGGCGATTGGGTGCGGGGCCTGAAATATTTCTGGTTCCGCGAAACGGGATTATCGGGCATTCCCATCGCGCTGCAGCGGTCCGGCTGGTCGAAACAGGGCGGATTTGAGATTTATCTGCGCGATGGCACCAAAGGCACCCAACTGTGGAACATCTTCCGCGAGGCGGGTCAGCCATGGGGCATCGGCCCCGGTTCGCCCGCAACCGCCGAACGAACGGAAAGCGGCCTCGTCTCGGTCGGGGGCGATACCGACGATCAGACCAACCCGTTCGAGGTGCGGCTGGAAAAATATGTCGATCTCGATGTGCCCGATGACGTGGTGGGGATCAAGGCGCTGCGCCGCATCAAGGCCGCAGGGGTCGCGCGCCATCAACTTGG
>JANMDH010000292.1:0-7099 GCA_031376195.1 Gemmobacter sp.
GCTGCGCTCCGGCCCGTGATCGTGGATCACGTGGCTGCGGGGCACCTTCCATTCGGACTTTTCCGGGATGTACGGCAGGGGGCGCACACCGCTGTATGTATAAAGGATATCGCCTTTGGTCAGATTGGCTTGGGGAATCAAACTATTGACCTCAGAAAGCAGATATTCGACTTCAAACGTGTCGGCCATGGCAAGGTCGGGGTCTTCGTCGAACTTCTGGTCAGTGGTGCCGATCATGTAGCGATCACCCCACGGGATGATCAGGACCAGCCGCCCGTCGGCACGGGATTCGTAATAAACCACGTCATTCGGCGCGCCGGGGAAAGGGTCGACAATCAGGTGACTGCCCTTGGCCCCTCCGATAAAGCGCCGTTGTCCGGGCTTTACACCGCCCAGCACAACATCGACCCAAGGCCCGGCGGCATTGACGACGATGCGTCCCGACAGGGCATGGCGCACGCCGGTCAACGTGTCGGTGAAAAAGACGCCAGTTACGGTGCCATCCTGCTCGATGAAGCCATCGACGGCGGAATGGGTGTAGATCTGTGCGCCGTCCGAATGCGCGGCCAGCACCACTTCGGTGCAAAGCCGCTCAGACCAGACCACCTGACCGTCATAGAAGATCGCGCTGCCCGTCAGGCCGTCAGTGTTGATATCGGGAAAGCGACGGGTGGTTTCGTCGCGCGACAGCACCGTGTGGCGACCCACCGACTTGTCAAACGATAGCACATCATAGGCCACCATGCCCGCGCGCAAGGTCAGGCTGGATCGGCGATTATGCTGATAGAACGGGATCATCAGCGGCACGGGCTTTACAATATGGGGGGCCAGCCGGAACAACAGTTCCCGCTCGCGCAGCGATTCCCGCACCAGGGCCACATCACCCTGTTCGAGATAGCGCAATCCACCGTGGATCAGCCGCCCCGACCAGCTGGAGGTGCCGCTGCCGATATCCTCTTTCTCGATCAAGGCGACGCGCAACCCCCGCGCAGCGGCATCCCGGGCGATGCCCGCACCATTGATGCCTGCACCGATCACGATCAGGTCAAAGACACCCTCGGGCAGTGGATTGACTGGCGCGGATGTCGCAGGGCCGGGGGTTGACTGGTCGATCATTGCGTTCGCATCCAAGTGGTTGGTTGATATCGGGCGATGATGCTTTGGTCAGTCGTCAGTTTCGATCCAGGCGATGATGGTACGCACCTTCGCCTCTTCTCCCTCCGACACGACAATCTCGCTCAGGGTGCCGGTCGCGGGTGATTCCAGTTCCTGCGTTGCCTTTTCGGCCTCAATCTCGGCGATGGGCTCATCCTCGGTCACGCGGTCGCCCACCTTTTTCATCCAGGTCACGACTGTGCCCTCGCTCATGCCCATTCCCCACTGGGGGAGTAGAACTTCCACCTTCATCAGCCGATCCTCCGGTTTGAGATATTGCCGTCGCCCACGCCACAGACAGCCTCAATGGCCGCCCTGATACGTTCGGGTGTGGGATAAATCAGGGGTTCCAGCGCGGGGCTGAAGGGAACCTGCATGTTCAGCGAGCAGACCCGCTTTATCGGGGCGCGAAGCGCGCCGTATGCCTTGTCGGCTACCACCGAGACAATCTCGGCCGCTGCCCCGCAGGTGCGGTGGGCGGGCTCGGTCACGACGAGGCGGCCAGTCTTTAAAACCGACTCCACGACGGTGCGGGTGTCCAGAGGTGAAAGCGTGCGAGGGTCGATCACTTCGCAGGAAATGCCTTCTGCCGCCAACTCTTCGGCGACCTTCAGTGCCATTGGCACACAGCCCGAAATGGCGACGACGGTTACATCGGTGCCCGCACGGCGAATGCGCGCCACGCCGAGGGGAGTGCGGTATTCGGCATCGTCCACCTCTTCCTTCAGGCCCCACAAGGGAACCGCTTCGAAGATCAGAACCGGATCATCGCTGTCGATGGCCGACCGCAGAAGGCCCTTGGCATCGCTGGCGCAGGCGGGCGCGATGATCTTCAACCCGGGAACGTTCATGAACATCGGATAAGGACGGTCGGAATGATGCGCGCCGGTATTCAGCCCGTAGAACATGGAGGATCGGAACACGATCGGGATCGAGCTTTGCCCGCCAAACATGTAGCGGTTCTTGGCGGCCTGGTTCACGAACTGGTCCATCGCCATGTACAGGAAAGATGAATAGGACAGGTCCACGATGGGGCGCAGTCCGGTCATCGCCGCGCCGATCGCCGTTCCGACAATGGCCTCTTCCGAAATCGGCGTGTTGCGGATGCGGTTGCGACCGAACTGCTGGACGAAATCGCCTTGCTCGGCGCGCTGCTTGCCGCCGCCCGTGGTGCCGTAAACGTTGGCTTCGACATCCTCGCCGATGATGATGACACGCTCATCTGCAGACATGGCTTCCTGCTGCGCGGCACCGATTGCAGCGATATAGGTCATGACACTCACAGAATATCCTCCAGTTCGTAGGCGTCGGTGAAAAGATGCTGGAAGGCGACGGCCGGATCGGGATCCGGGCTTTCGATTGCGAAGGTGGCGCAGGCCTCGACCTCCAGCTCGATCTCGGCGTTGATGGCATCCATTTCTGCCGCATCGGCGATGCCGCCCGCGATAAGCGCATCGCGAAACAGGATGACGGGATCGCGCGCGGTCCACGATCTTTTTTCCTCGGCGTCGCGGTAATCGACGTTGATGCGGAGCCCTTCGGAATGTTCACGGAACCGATAGGTCATAACCTCGACAAGCGTCGGACCTTCACCGCGGCGCGCACGATCAACAGCCTCGGCGACCACGTCAAAAACCGCCATCACGTCCTGACCGTTGTCGACACGCACGCCCGGCATGCCAAACCCGGCAGCGCGATCAACGATGCGCCCGCCGGTCACGGTATGCGACGGCGTCGAGAGCGCGTAGAAGTTGTTCTCGCACAGGAAAATCACGGGCAGCTTGTAGGCCGAGGCGAGGTTCATCGATTCGTAGAGCACGCCCTGATTTGCCGTGCCGTCGCCGAAGAACGTCAGCGCCACGCGGTCTTCACCCAGAACCTGTGCCGACAGGGCCGCGCCAACCGCGATGGGGATCGACGATCCCGTGATACCCGACTCGCCCAGACTGCCGACCGCATAGTCGGCCAGATGCAGCGAACCACCCTTGCCGCCGCAAACCCCGGTCGCCTTGCCCACCAACTCTGCCATCAGCGGCCCCAGCGGCGAACCCATACCGATCGGATGGCCGTGGCTGCGGTGGTTTCCAGTCATGTGGTCGCCGGGACGAAGTGCCATGCATGCCCCCACGACCTGAGCTTCCTGTCCGATGCTGGTGTGCACCGTTCCCGGTATGTATCCGCGCTTGACCATCTTGGAGGCCCGTTCGTCGAACAGCCGGATGCGCAGCATTCGCCGCTGCATCTCCAACAGGGTTTCCTTGGGGAGGTTTCGACCCGGCTTCATCATTATGCCTCTTTTGATCAATGTGTGATCTTTTGTATCATTTGATGTCGAAGACGGCAAGAAGAAACAGCATCTTCCGTGGCGAGTGATCGCTTCAGAACAGTTTTTTCTTGAGATTCAGAGGCAAAGTCATAGATGGAGGATCAGCCGAACCATTCGGTCACAGCCTGCACATTCCGCGACAGGCGGCATCTTATCGCTGGACGAAGGGGGAAAGCTGCTCCAACTTCTTTCCACGTAAACAGGTGAAGCAAGAGGCCAGGACATGAAGGAATTGGATAAGAAATCCACCGATACTGCGCGGGCGGCTTGGCTTTATTACATAGAACAGTTCACGCAGAGCCAGATCGCCGAGAAGCTGGGCGTAAGCCGAAGTACCGTGATTCGCCTTCTTCAACGCGCGAAGGAAAGTGGCCTCGTCACGATCTCTCTGGGTGTTTCGCAAGAAACGTTCAACCTGGAGCGTGATCTTGAAAAGCGTTTTGGTCTGAGAACCGTCAGAATTGTGCCTGAGGCCGAGGACAGCGAGACACAGAGGCGCTGGCTTGGTCAGGTTGCGGCGGGAACGCTGCAGGAAATGGCACGCAAGGATTCGATCCTGGCTGTCAGTTGGGGCCGGACGATGCGGGCGATGGCTGACTCGCTCCACGGTGAAGTATCAATTTCCGGCATGAAGGCGGTTGCACTGATAGGGGGCCTGCACAACGCGGCGCGCGGGACGAACCCCTACGAAGTGGCCGAACTCGTCGGGCAGTTCTTCAACGCACCGGCGCGCGCTCTTTATGCCCCGGTCTATGTCAGGAACGCCGAGACGGCGGCCGGCCTTGTAAGCGACCCCGGCCTGAGCGAGGCGCTCGATATGGCGCGACGCGCGTCGCTGGTCGTCTTCAGCGTCGGGTCCCTAAGCCAGAAGGCAACGATGCTGCAGCTTGGCTATATCAACGCCACCGAAAAGGAATTTCTTGTTCGGCAAGGTGCGGTCGGCGACATTGCCTGTCGGTGGATCAATGCCAAGGGCGAGCCTGTGCAACTTCCGCCGACGATCCATCCCATCGGAATTTCCCTCGCTGACCTGAGAAACATCCCTGAGCGCCTTCTTGTGGCGGGCGGCGCATCGAAAACAGGGGCCATCCTGGCCAGCGTCAGAGGTGGATACGCAACACATCTTATAACGGACGAAGGTGTGGCGGCTGCAATGCTGGCAGAGGACCGGGAACTTCTGTTGAGCGATTGAACTACTTGCGTATGCTGTGAACATATGCTTCATTATGCACTGACAACACAATGCGAACCTTGTGTTCGCAGGTCCAGAACCGGAAGTGCAGCATGATACTCGGCATTGATCTGGGCACCTCGATGGTCAAGGCTGCGCGGTTTGCAGATGACGGCACCTGTCTTGCTGTTGCGTCGAGGCGGAGCAGCCCGCGGCCACTGGGCGGCGGGCGAATTGAGCAGGACTTTGAAGAGATCGTGACCGCCGTCGGCGATGTCGTGGCCGAGGCGTGTGCAGGGGCCCCGGCCCCCAAAGTGATCGGTATCACTGGCCAAAGTGACGGGCTGTGGTTGTTGGACGCGGACGGGCGGGCGGTGCGGCCTGCCGTCTCGTGGTTGGATGATCGTGGCAATCCATACCTAAAGAACTGGATCAAGACCGGTGTGTTCGAAGCAGTCTTTCGGCGAAATGCCAACGCCATCTTTCCGGGCAGCCATGCGCCGCTGATGGCAGCGCTTTTGGACAGCGACCCCGATGCGCTGGCGCGCGCGCACACGGCCAGCTATCTGAAGGACGGCATTTTGCAGCGCCTGACGGGGGCACGCGTAACAGACGCATCCGATGCGTCGCTGCCTTTTCTTGACATACAAACCCGCGACTACGATCCGGAAATCCTGCGGCTTCTGGGACTTGGCAACATGAGACGCCTTCTTGCGCCGGTCATGGCGGCGCCGGGTCAGGCCTTTCCCATGAACAAGGCAGGCGCGGCCCTGACCGGCCTGCCCGAAGGTATTCCCGTGCATGCGGGCCCGTTTGATCTGGTGGCGTGTCCGATCGGCGCGGGTGTACGCGCAGTCGGCGATGGCCTGATCATCATCGGGACCACACTTGCCTGCGAGGTGCTGACCGACCGCATCGACAGGTCAACCGATCCCGTCGGCATGACTCTTTGCTTGCCCGAGGCGGGACGCTGGATCCGGTCGATGCCGGCCACCGTGGGAACCGCAACGCTGGACTGGGTGCTTGACCTGGTAGGGGCAAGCCATGACGAGGTCGACACCCTTCTTGCGCAGAGCCGCCCGGGGGCAAATGGCGCAACGGCGCTTCCTTTCTTTTCGGCCACCGGTGAACGCGCACCTTTCGTCGATGTTCGGGCAAGGGGGCAGCTTGCCGGGCTAAGCACGGCAACGACAAAGGCCGATCTGGTCATGGCGGTCTGCGAATCCGTCGCCTATGCCGCGCGCCACTGCATCGAGGCGGCCGGCCTGACAGGCACAGTATCGGTGTGCGGGGGCGGGTCAAACTCTCAGACGTGGAGCCAGATGGTCGCCGATGTTCTGCAGCGACCGCTTCACGTTGCGCGCCGTCCCGAAGTGGGCGCGCGTGGTGCGGCAATTGTTGCGATGGACGTGGCCGGGATCGCCTACGACCCCGTTGTCTGGACGGCGTCCGACGACGTGATTGAACCGCGTCGTGAAACAGCAGCACAATACGGGTCAGGCTTTGCGCGCTACCTCGACACTGTGGCGGCAGCGCGATCCCTTTGGAACCATGAGCCGCAAACGTGAATCGAGGACCGATGATGACGCGGGATCTGACCAATTCAGATGAGCGTCACCCGGAAAAGGCGCGCCGCAGCGAAACCCACGCTTGCCCAAGCCGGAGTGGATCAGGGTAAAGGCCCGTGCTGGCGCAGGTTGTTACCGGACCCGGGACATCGTTTGCGCCCACAATCTGACCACGGTCTGCGAGGAGGCGGGTTGCCCTAATCTTGGCCTATCTACGCCCCACCACCGGACGGCGCTTTCAACGCCATAAAGACTGGGCCAGCGTGACCACCCTTGTCTGGTTGCCCCGGCCCGAGAACCACAATCCACGGTCTGCGTGGAAGGAGCACGGTACAGCGGTGTCAGAACTGGACCGCGTTACTTGATAACCAGCCCGCGCGTCCGCGTTGTTGTCAGGGCGACCACAAGGATGATAAAAATGCCATAGACGAGGCTTTGCGCCTGCGCGCTAAAGCCAAGGGCCTGAATGGCGATTGGAACGAACGCCACGGTCACCGCGCCGAAAATCACGTTCAGCGGGTTGGTCAGCCCCCCCGAAATTGATGTGCCGCCGACAAGCGCTGCTGCGATGCCCGGAAGCAAAAGATTGCTGCCGATTCCGCTGGCCGAGGCGGACCCTGCCTGTGCCACGATGCACAGCCCGGCAATCGCCCCCGTGAAGCCGGAGATGGCAAAGGAAATTGTCTTTACCCGTCGATGCGGTACGGCGGACATGATTGCGCCGCTTTCATTCTTGCCGACCGCCGTCATGTTTTGCCCCAGGATCGTGAAACGCAGCAGAGCCCAGTAGGCAACCGCCACGAGGACGCCAATCCAGAAGGTCAGTGGTACAAACGCGATGTTGGTGTTGTAAAACACCGTCACCATCTCGCGGTTCTC
>JANMDH010000360.1:0-2131 GCA_031376195.1 Gemmobacter sp.
GCAGTTTGCGTTGGGCGGGGTGTTGGCGCTGTTGCATGACGTGTTCATCACGGTGGGGATTTTTGCGCTGTTCCAGTTGAAGTTCGATCTGACCATCGTGGCGGCTTTGCTGACCATTCTGGGCTATTCGGTGAACGACACCGTGGTGATCTTTGATCGGTTGCGCGAGAATCTGGCGAAGTACAAAACCATGCCTTTGCGGGAAATGATGAACTTGACGGCGAATGAGACGTTAAGCCGGACCATCATGACTGCCTCGACCACTTTGATCGCGCTGACAGCTTTGTTGATTTTTGGCGGCGATGTGATCCGGGGTTTTGTGTTTGCGATGCTGTTCGGGGTGATCGTGGGCACCTATTCGACGTTGTATGTGGCGAAGAACATCGTGCTGTTTCTGGGGCTGGACCGTAGCGACAAGCCGAAGAAAGACCGTGGCACCCCCAGCGAATACGCCAACATCGACGCCTGATCATGCGGTTGTCGGAAATCAGTTATAGCAGTGCCAAGCCGGTGGATGGCTACGGGCCGGGATTTTTCCGGGTGGATGGAAAGGTTCTGCGGGGGGCATGTCTGATCACGCCGTGGGATGCGGGGGGCTGGGGCGGTTTCGCGGACACCGAAGCACCGCTGAGCCTGACCGGCAGGATTGATGTGCTGTTCGTGGGCACGGGGGCGGCAATCGCGCATGTGCCGGCGGATTTCCGGGTGTTGCTGGAGGCGGCCGGGATCGGGGTCGAGGCGATGGATTCGCCGGCGGCGTGCCGGACGTATAATGTGCTGCTGAGCGAAGGGCGGCGGATCGCGCTGGCGGTGCTGCCGGTCTGAGAGGGGCGCGGCGCGGGGCTTTCCCCTTACCACAGCCTATGCACATGCGGTGCGATCAGGCGGGCATAGATGTCGCGCGCGGCGTCCATCGTGGCGGGGGTCAAGGGGCCGAGCGCATCGGCGGCGGCGTTGGCCTGGGATTGGGCGGCGTTCTTGGACCCCGGAATGACGACGGAAACCGCATCCTCCATCAATATCCAGCGCAGGGCGAAGGCGGCCATGCTGGCCCCGGCAGGGACGAGGGGGCGCAGTTCTTCGACCGCCTGCAGGGCCACGTCGAAGGGCACACCCGAGAATGTTTCGCCCTTGTCGAACGCTTCGCCGTTGCGGTTGAAGGCGCGGTGATCATCGGCGGAAAAGGTGCTGGCGGTGGACATCTTGCCCGTCAGCAGGCCGGATGCCAATGGGACGCGGGCGATGACGGCGACGTTGCGGGCGAGGGCCTGTTTGAAGAATTCGTCGGCGGGGCGCTGGCGGAAGAGGTTGTAGATGATCTGCACCGACACCACGCCGGGCCACGTGATCGCCTGCATCGCTTCGGATATCTTTTCCACGGATACGCCGTAGTCGGCAATCTTGCCCTTGGCCTTGATCGCATCCAGCGCAGCGAAGAGATCCGGGTTGGAATAGCATTCGGTCGGCGGGCAGTGGAGTTGGACGAGGTCGATCCTGTCCACGCCAAGGTTTACCAGCGATCGGTCGATGAAGGCTTCGATGTTCGTCCCGTTGTAGCCTGCGGCGACATGCGGTGACAGGCGGCGGCCGGCCTTGGTGGCGACGAAGGGCCTGTCGCCGCCGCGCGCGGCAAGCACGTCGCGGATGATGCGTTCGGACCGCCCGTCGCCGTAGACATCGGCGGTGTCGATGAAGGTCATCCCTGCATCGAGGGCGGCATGCAGGGCGGCCTGCGCCTCGGGTTCCGTTACCTCGCCCCAGGTGCCGCCGATGGCCCAAGCGCCAAAGCCGATGCGGGTGGCGGGGCGGCCTGCACGGCCAAAGGGGCGGGAGGTCAGGGTCATGGCAAGCTCCATCGAAAAAGCGGGTAGACAGGTTCTGGCATCCTGCACGCCGGGTTTCCACCCCTTTCCGATGCGGGGGCGATGCGCTAGGCCAAGGTAATGGATGTAGTCGCGGAAAATCTGGGGTGCGCGCGGGGCGGGGTGCCGGTTCTGGCGGGAGTGGCTTTTCGCCTGCCACCCGGGCGCGCGCTGGTGTTTCGGGGGCCGAACGGGGTGGGCAAGACGACGCTGCTGCGGGTTGTGGCGGGGTTGCAGCCTGCGATTGCCGGGCGTCTGACGGGGCCGGA
>JANMDH010000389.1:0-4921 GCA_031376195.1 Gemmobacter sp.
AGGTAATAGGCGGGCTGATAGAACAGGACAAAGCCAAGCCTGCCGCCGAGGATGATGCCGATGATGATCCAGGTGAGCAGACGTTCGACCTGTTCGACGGTCAGGGGAGCGGTTGCGGCCCAGAGGCGCGGAGTCTGCACCGCCGCCCGCATGAGCCGCCAGGCGACGAGCAGGCCTGCGATGTAGGCAAGCGCATACCAGCGCAGGGCAAAGGTCATGCCGCCGACCGAGATCGAAAAGATTTCGGGCGAAAGATCGGGAAAGGGAATGCCGGACATCACGCCTCCTGTCAGAACGGGGTTTTCAGGTCTGGCAGCGGGGAAGTCAACGCCTGCGACAGGATTCCCACGGTCTTGTGCTGGGGGGTGAGGGGGGCCATATTAACCAGAACAGGAAAGGCCACAGCCATGCAGACACGGAACAAGATTTTTGACGACATGTCACAACTGATGACGAACGCGATGGGTGTCGCCCAAGGGGCGAAGGCCGAGGCGGAGACGGCGGTGAAGGGTTTCGTGGACCGCTGGATGGCGGACCGCGATTTTGTGACGCGCGAAGAATTCGACGCCGTGCGGGCGATGGCGGTCAAGGCGCGGGAAGAAAACGAGGCGCTGATGGCGCGGATTGCTGTGCTGGAGGCGGGGACGGCAGGCAAGAAGAAAGCTTGATCAGCCGCGCCGATCCTGGCCGGGAAAGTAGATGCGGATGATGCGCAGGTCTGTTTCGGTTAATTCGGCAAGGATTGTCGCCTGATGGCGATAGGGAAATGTGCGGGTGTTCGGTTTGGTTGGATGCCGTGTTCCAAGGACAGCGCCATTTCCTGCCGTGTCGCCTAGCCATTTTGCAAGATCGACGGCCCATGTTTCGGCAAACTTCGCGCCGCGTTCCCGGCCAAGGTATGCGACGCATCGACGGATGGCGGCATCCGCCGATATGGTGACAGTCAGGCTGAATGGCGTCATTCGGACAAGTCGGCGCGGATATGTTCCATTACTTCGTCCATCGTATAAAGGCGGTCGCCGCGTGCCATCGATCCCTCATATTCCCGGATGTCCTTGTCAATTTGTTCCATGCTCGGGCCGTTTGGCACGGCCAGAAATTCGCGCAGGGCGGCGCGGATGACTTCGGACACCGACGCGTAATCGCCGCTGGCGATGCAGGCCTGAATTTCGGCGGCGTGCTGGTCGGTCAGGCTGATGCTGGTGTTTTTCATGCCATTCCCCGGAATGCTATCAAATACGATTAAATAATATCGCGCCGAAAAATCTTGTCCACAGAATAATTGTCTTTACACCCTTCCCCATCTGCCACACCATATCTAGTAAGGACGGTGTCAGGCAAACGCCGTACCTTGCCAGACACACAGCCTTTTGTGGGTCATAGGTCCACACAAGGCTTCATAATGAGGCTGGGCATGATGTCACTTGCAGAAGATTTTATGTCATCGGATGATCTTCATCCCATCGACATCGTTGAAACCCTGGCGGAGCATCACGCCTGGGAATTTGACCGTGTGACGGACGATCAGATCGCGATGGCGGTCGAAGGGCAATGGCGGACATATTCGCTGACCCTCGCGTGGTCGCCGAGCGATGAAACCCTGCGGTTGATCTGCACGTTCGAGATGGAGCCGCCGGAAGGGCGGATGGGCGAGTTGTATGAGGTGCTGAACCGCGCCAATGACATGGTCTGGACCGGGGCGTTCACCTATTGGATGGAGCAGAAGCTGATGGTCTGGCGCTATGGTCTGGTGCTGGCGGGGGGGCAGATTGCGAATTCGGAACAGATTGATCGGCTGATCGCGAGTGCGGTGATGGCGGCGGAACGTTTTTATCCGGCGTTCCAGCTGGTGGCATGGGCTGATCACACCCCGGCAGACGCGATGAAAGTTGCGATTGCCGAGGCGTATGGGCGGGCATAACCTGACCCCCGATCAACGGGGGCAGACATGACTTTGGACAGTGTGAACCGCGACGGGCTGGTGCTGCTGGGGTGCGGCAAGATGGGGTCGGCGATGCTGCAGGGCTGGCTGGCGCAGGGTGTGTTGCCGGGGTCGGTCTGGGTGGTGGAGCCGTATCCGACGGACTGGCTGAAGGCGGCGGGGGTGCATCTGAACGCAGCCCTGCCACAGCACCCGGCGATTGCCCTGATCGCGGTGAAGCCGCAGATGATGGGGGCGGCGCTGCCAACCCTTAAATCATACGGCGGGGGCGGGACGCTGATCCTGACGGTGGCGGCGGGGACGACGATCGCGACCTATGAGGCGGTTCTGGGATCAGGCAGCCGGATCGTGCGGGCGATGCCGAACACGCCGGCGTCGGTCGGACGGGGAATCACGGCGATCTGCGGCAATGCGGGGGCGACGGCCGGGGATATGGAACTGGCCGAAACCCTGCTGCGGGCGGTGGGGCAGGTGGTGCGGCTTACGGGCGAGCATCAGATGGACGCGGTGACGGCGGTGAGCGGGTCGGGGCCGGGCTATGTATTCCATTTCATCGAGGCGCTGGCGGCAGCGGGGGTGGCGGAAGGGTTGCCTGCGGACCTTGCGATGACGTTGGCGCGGGCGACGGTGGCGGGGTCGGGGGAACTGGCGCATCTATCGGACGACACGGCAGCGCAACTGCGGATCAACGTGACATCGCCTGCGGGGACCACGGCGGCGGGATTGGCGGTGCTGATGCCGGAACTGACACCGCTGTTGACACGGGCGGTGATGGCGGCGGCTGACCGGGGGCGGGAACTTGGGCGGGATCTCGGGAAATGACGATCAGCTATGCGGATTTCGAGAAGGTGGACATCCGGGTGGGGGTGATCACGCGGGCGGAACCGTTTCCGGAGGCGCGCAAGCCTGCGATCAAGCTATGGGTGGATTTCGGGGGGGAACTGGGGATCAAGCGGTCTTCGGCGCAGATCACGAAATACTATGCGCCGGACGGGTTGATCGGGCGGCAGGTGCTGGCGGTGGTGAATTTTCCGGCCCGCCAGATCGGCCCGGTGATGTCGGAAGTGCTGGTGCTGGGCGTGCCGGATGCGGCGGGTGAGGTGGTCCTGATCGGGCCGGGCCATGATGTGCCACTGGGGGGGCGGTTGTTCTGATGCGGAAACTGTTGATTACACGGCGCCTGCCGGACCGGGTTCTGGAGGCGGCGCGGGCGCAGTTCGATGTGACCCTGCGGGAGGAAACATCGGTGCTGAGCGCGGAGGAGCTGCGCATGGCCCTGCGCGATTACGATGCGGTTCTGCCGACGTTGGGGGACCGGTTTCAGGCGGATGTGTTCGCGGATGTGCCTGCCCCGCGCGCGAAGATTCTGGCGAATTTCGGGGTGGGGTATAACCACATCGATGCAGGTGCGGCCAAGGCGGCGGGGGTTCTGGTCAGCAACACGCCGGGGGCGGTGACGGATGCGACGGCGGATATCGCGATGACGCTGATCCTGATGACGGCGCGGCGGGCAGGGGAAGGCGAGCGGATCCTGCGGGCAGGCAAATGGACGGGCTGGGGACCGACACAGATGCGGGGCGCGCATGTGTCGGGCAAATCGGTGGGCATCATCGGGATGGGGCGGATCGGCAAGGCGATTGCGCGGCGCTGTCAGGCGGGGTTCGGTATGCAGGTGTTTTTCCATAACCGGTCGGTGGTGGCAAATGCAGGGGTTCCGGCGCGGCAGGTGCCGATGGAGCAGGCGATGGGCTGCGATTTCGTGGTGGTGGCGGTGCCGGGATCGAAGGACACTCATCACATGATCAATGCGGAGGTGTTGGGCATGATGAAGCCTACAGGTATTTTCGTGAACATCAGCCGCGGGGATGTGGTGGATGAACCGGCGCTGGTGGCGCATCTGCAGGCGGGGCGGATCGCGGGGGCGGGGCTGGACGTGTACGAGTTCGAGCCGAAGGTGCCGGAGGCGCTGATGGCGATGGAAAACGTGACGTTGCTGCCGCATCTGGGCACGGCGGCACTGGAAGTGCGCGAGGCGATGGGGATGATGGCGGTCGATAACCTGATCGCGGTGCTGGAAGGGCGGGCACCGCCGAACGGGGTGTAGGGCACCGCCAATCCGCCCTGACGGGCGACTTCGCTGTCGTCCGGGGATGCGAAGAGGTGGGGTGTGAAACCGGGGGGACGGACAGAACAGTCTTGCCTTCGGCGAGGATACTTTTGCCAGAAAGAAAATGGGCTGATGATCCTGTCGCGCGGTCGCTGTTATCTTTTTTTGCACATCCCGAAAACCGGGGGGACGGCGTTGACGCGCGCGCTTGAGGCGCGGGCGATGAAGGATGATGTGATCGTGGGCGATACACCCAAGGGCCGCGCGCGGGCGGGGCGGCTGGCCGGGGTCACGACCAGGGGGCGGTTGTGGAAGCATTCGACGCTGAATGATCTTGAGGGGTTGGTCGCGCCGGAGGAGCTGGAGGGGTTGTTCATCCTGACGATGGTGCGCAATCCGTGGGACCGGGTGGTCAGCCTGTATCACTGGCTGCGGGCGGGGCATCTGACGCATTCGATGGCCGGACTGGCGCGCAGCCATGACTTCAGCGGGTTCCTGAACCATCGCCAAGTGCAGACGGCCCTGATGATGGCCCCGGCCCGCGCACACATGCGGGATGCTGCGGGTGTGCAGCGGGGACAACTTTATGTGCGGTTGGAGCATGTGGAGGCGGATATTGCCCCGTTCGAGACGCATCTGGGGTTTCGGGTGACACCCTTTGCGCGGGTGAATGCTTCGGACCGGGCGCGGGACTGGCGGGGATATTATTCGGAGGCGGATGCGGCGCTGTTGGCACGGTTGTGTGCCGAGGATATCGCACAGTTCGGATATGGGTTTGACGGGTAGGGTTACTCCGCCGAAAAATGGGTTGTGTGATCTTCAATCTGTGGGATCATGATCGGCCAACTGGCATTTTGCATTGAGTTGGAGAT
>JANMDH010000419.1:0-3157 GCA_031376195.1 Gemmobacter sp.
CACTTTTGACGGTCCTCACCGGGCCTGCAAACGACCATGGCGTTCTGGATACTGCCATCGACCTTGCCCGTGTGCTCGATGCCCATCTCGATGTGCTGGCCGTGGGCGTGGACCGGACGGCAATGGACGCCATGGCTTTCAGCGGGGTTGGAATCGTCGGCTTGGCCGGCCCGCCAGATCACGCGCAGACCGAAGTGGATGCCCTTGCCACCTCGCTCCGCGCCCGCCTTTCCCCCGAAGATATCCGTTGGTCCCTTGATGTGGCACTTGCCCCGGCCGTCGCCTTGGGCGCGGCCGTTGCGCCCCGGGCACGCTACAGCGATCTGCTGATCTCGCCCCTGCCACTCGCCCCGCAGCACGGCGAAGATACCGAAACCGTAGTCGAATCCGCCCTGTTCGCCGCGCATCTGCCGGTTCTGCTGCTGCCGCAGGGCGCAGAAATGAACTTGGCCCGTCTAAATCTGCTTATTGCGTGGAACGGCTCGGATCAGGCGATGCGGGCCGTGCGCGCCGCTCTGCCGTTGCTGCATGCCGCCCACAAGATCGGCATCGCCGTCGTGGCGGGCAGCCTGGCCGGGCCCGAACGCTCCGATCCCGGCGGTGCGCTGGCGCAGATGCTGTCGCGCAGGGGCCTTCACGCCAACATCGCGGTCCTGGCACAAACTGGCGATGCAAAAGCCGACATCCTGCTGCACCACGCCCGCGAGATTGGGGCGAACTGCCTTGTAATGGGGGCCTACGGCCATTCCCGTCTGCGCGAAAGCCTACTCGGCGGGGCCACGCGCGACATGATGGCCCGCACCTCTGTGCCGGTCCTGATGGCGCACTGACGCGCCCCGGAACGAAGAATGCGCGTCAGGGATTAATCGGCTCGAGACCACCACAGAATGCCTTGGCCCCCCGCGCATCCCTGATCTGACCCCGCGTCAGGCAGCCGCATCCTCCTGCGCGGCCCGCTGCAGCCGCGCAAAATCGGGCACGATGACGTGCCGCGTGCCGTTCAGCCGGATCAGCCCGTCCTGCCGCAGGCCGGTGAACTGGCGGCTGACAGTTTCCAGCGTCAGCCCCAGATAATCCGCCATCGCCTCGCGCGTCAGCATCAGATCAATCTCCACCCGCCCTTCCGGCGGGTTCAAACGTAAGGCCGCCTCGCGCCGCGCAAGGCTGACCAGCAGGCTTGCGATCTTTTCCCGCGCCGTCTTGCGCCCCAGCAGCAGCATCCACTCGCGCGCCGACTGCAGATCATCCAGCGTCATTTCCAAAAGCTGCATCGCCAGATGCGGCATCGTGTGCAGCAGTGCCTCGAACGGCTGACGCCGAAAGCAGCACATCAGCACATCCGTCACCGCAGTTACCGTATAGGTCACCGTGGCGTGCCCCGGTCGGCCCAGAAAGTCCGATGGCAGCAAAAGCCCCACCATCTGCGTCCGCCCATCCTCCAGCGTCCGGCTCAGAATGGCCACCCCGGTCACCACGCTCGCCACGAAATCCAACGGGTCCCCCGCCCAGGCGATCGTCTGACCTGCCGGGAAACTGCGATATGTCTTCAGCTTGTCCAGCACGGCCAGTTCGCCATCATCGCATTGCGCACACACGGCCCGATGCCGGATCGGACAATCGCCGCAGCGGCCGGCAGTGAACAAAGGGGCCGGATGCGACATGAAAGCCTTTCCTCGACCACGGACCTGCGCACCTTCAACATAGGCACCCGCAACCCTTCCAGCAACCCGCGCCCGTCCCCCAAACGACTGACCCGTCGCTGCGGCCGCGTTCAACCTTTGTTGTTCCGCTGTAACGACGCTTGACGTCTTTGGTCAGGACAGCGGACAAGGTGGCCCATGTGCCAGAATAAGTCCAACAGTAAGGATGCGTTGATGCGACCCAAGATGATCCCCCGGATTTTGCTCACCCTGCTGTTGTCCACCCCCGCCGCAATGGCCGATACCGCAGACGGCACCGCGCTGATCGGCAAGGACTGGGATCAGATTGTCGCGGCGGCACGCGGCGGCGAGGTGAATTTCTTCCTCTGGGGCGGGGCCGATACGATCAACCGCTACATCACCGAAGACATCGGCGGCATCCTGATGCGGGATTACGGCATCACCCTGAACCGCGTCGGCCTGACCGACACCGTCGAGGCGGTCAATATCGTGCTGGGTGAAAAAGCTGCAGGCGTCACTGATGCCGGCAGTGTCGACATGATCTGGATCAACGGCGAGAATTTCCGCACCCTGCGCCAGGGCGATCTTGCCTGGTGCGGTTATACCGACAGCTTGCCCAACAACGCCCTGATCAACTGGAACAACCCCGCGATCGCCAATGATTTCGGTGTGCCCGTCGCCGGTTGCGAAGTTCCCTGGAACCGCGCCCAATTCGCCTTTGCCCATGACAGCGCCAAACTGCCCGCCCCGCCCCGCGACATCACCGCCCTGCTTGACTGGATCAGGGCCAACCCCGGTCAGTTCACCTATCCCGCCCCGCCCGATTTCAACGGATCCGTCTTTGTGCGCCACGTCTTCTATCACGCGGCGGGCGGGCCCGATGCCCTGCTCGGCCCCTTCGATCAGGCCAAATTTGACGAAGTTGCCCCAAAGGCCTGGGCCATCCTGAACCAGATCGAACCCTTTCTCTGGCGCGGCGGTGAAACCTATCCCACCACCATCACCCAGATGAACGACCTTTTCGCCAATGGCGAAATTGCCCTGAACTTCAACTACGACGCCGCACAATTCGGCGCGGCCGTCGATGCCGGGCAATACCCCGATACCGTGCGCAGCTACGGCCTGACCGACGGGACCATCGGAAATACCAACTACACCGTCATCCCCTTCAATTCCCCCAACAAGGCCGCCGCGATGGTCCTGCAGAACGTCCTGCTGTCGGGCGATGCCCAGCTGCGCAAGGCCGACTCCGCCGTCTGGGGGGCTGCCCCCGGGATCGAGATTGACCGCCTGACCCCCGATCAGCAAGCCGCCTTCGCCGCCCTCCCCCGGCATCCGTCCGTGGTCCAGCCCGCCGAACTCGCCAAGGCCGCCCTGCCCGAATTGCAGGCAGACTGGGTCGCCGCGATCGAAAAAAGCTGGACGGAAAACGTCGGCCAATGATCCTGCCACTACCGACAGGCCGCACCACATGACCGCCCGCCTGAGGCTGACCC
>JANMDH010000482.1:0-14922 GCA_031376195.1 Gemmobacter sp.
CACCCGCAGTTTTGTTCCGGATGAAGGTGTCGAAGATGCAAACAGCCACGGCACGCACTGCGCCGGAACGGCGGCGGGCGGCAGATCGGCGCGCGGAACGCCGCGCTATGGCGTGGCACCCGATGCGGACCTGATGATCGGCAAGGTTCTGGGCAACAACGGTGCCGGGCGCGAACGCGATATCCTGACCGCAATGCTGTGGGCGATTGAAGAAAGCGCCGCCGTCATCTCCATGTCGCTGGGCCGGGCTGTGCAATCGGGCGAAGGGCCTTCTGCCGACTATGAACGTGTGGGCAGCCTTGCCCTGTCGCGGGGGGCGCTGATCGTCGCCGCTGCAGGCAATGAAAGCGTGCGGGCCAATGGCCGCATCGCACCTGTCGGGGCACCCGCGAATGCGCCGTCGATCATGGCCGTCGCGGCACTTGACCCGAACCTTGGCATCGCCGATTTTTCGTCTGGCGGCGTGAACCCCAATGGCGGACAGGTTGACATCGCGGCCCCCGGCGTGGCCATCCTGTCCTCGGTTCCCGGGGCGGATCGGTACAAGACCCTGCGCGGCACCAGCATGGCCTGCCCGCATGTCGCAGGCCTTGCGGCGCTGTGGGCACAAAGCGATCCGGCCCTGCGCGGGCGCGCGCTTTGGGATCGGATGACAGGCGCGGTGACAAGGCTGCCGCTGCCCGCGCGGGATGCAGGTGCGGGGCTGGCACAGGCGCCGGGTATGGCCACGACGGCCTGAAGGGGGGAAGGGATGGCCGAAATTCAGATCAAGGTGACGGTCGATGTGGCCCACATGGGCCAGATGCTGCGCCTCAGCCGGTCACTGACGCGGATCGGCGTGAAGGTGGAAACCACGTTGCCCGAAATTGGCGTGATCTTCGGCTCCGCCGACGAAAGCCTGCTCTCAAAGGTCTCTGCCGCACGCGGTGTGCTGACGGTCGCGCCAGAGGTGATATTCCACGCGCCCGCACCGGACACAGGCGAAGACACGCCGCGCTGACAGGTCTTTCCTTCCCGCCACGACCGCGACAGAATGCGCAGGATGATGGGGGGGATTACTGATGACCAAAAGACTTGCAGGCAAAATCGCCCTGATCACCGGCGGGGCCACCGGGATGGGCGGGGCAGCGTCACGCCTGTTCGCGGCGGAAGGGGCATCCGTCGGCATTCTGGACCATAATCTGGGCGCTGCCGAAGAAACCGCCGCCGCCATCCGCGCGGCCGGTGGTACGGCAATGGCGGTGCAGGCGGACGTGTCGGATGCCGCCCAGGTGACGGCGGCCGTGGCGGCGGTGACGGCGGCTTACGGGCCGATCCGGGTGCTGTTCAACCACGCCGGCACCATCGTGATCAAACCCTTCCTCGAAACGACCGAGGAAGAATGGGACCGCCTGCATGCCATCAACGTCAAAGGCATGTTCCTGACGACAAGGGCCGTTCTGCCCCAGATGATCGCTGCGGGGGGCGGGTCCATCGTTTGCACGTCGTCCATCAGCGCCGTGGCGGCCACGCCCATGGAAGTGCTGTATGACACCACCAAAGGTGCCTGCCACATGTTTGCCCGCGCCATCGCAGTGGAATTCCGCGACCGGAACATCCGCTGCAACGCCGTCTGCCCCGGTTTCATCCGCACCCCGCATGGCCAGCGCGAGGTGGCCGATCTCGCCCGGCTGGGCGTCGATGTGTCGGATGCCGCGATTGCCGCCGCACAAGGCCGCATCGGCGAGCCGGAAGAGGTGGCACAGGCCGCCCTGTTCCTTGCCAGCGACGAGGCGAGTTTCGTGAACGGCGCGCATCTGTTCGTGGACAACGCCTTTACAGCGATGTGAAGCGCCTGATCCCTTACAAAACCCGCAAATTCCCCGAAAGCCACGGCGCGTCGCGCACCATCGGCCCCACCACCTGATCCTGCAACAATCCCCGCAACCGGCCCGCCACCCGTTCGGGCATGTCATGCAGAATCCCCGACCGCGCCGTCAGCGAAATCGTCCGACCCAAAGGCGCAAAGGGCAAAGGCAGCACCTGAACCGCGCCGCGAAAGCGGCTGGCGTGATGCAGGCCCAGCGGCGTCAGGATCGTCCACCCCGCCCCCGCCGCCACCATCGCAAGGATGGCGTGATAACTGTCCGCCTCCACCCGCACCGGAAACCGCAGGTTCTGCTGCGCCAGATGGGCGGCGATCCTGCGCCCCATGATGTGGCGCGCCGAATACTGAATCAACGGCAGCGACTGGATCAACACCTTCGGGTCCGTGGCGTCCAGCGCCCCCGGCACTGCCAACACGAACGGATCGTGCAACAGCGGATAGGCCTCGAATGCCCCCGCCGCCCCGTCGCCTTCTCCCCCCGTATCCGCCGTCACGATCAGGTCGAGCGCGCGCGCCTCCATCTGGTCGAACAACCGATGGCTTGCCCCCGTTTCCAGAAGGAACCGACAGCCCGGCAGATCACCGCTCAACGCCGCCAACAGCCGCGGTGTCACGTCCGCCTCGAAATCCTCGATCATCCCCAGCCGCAACGTCATCATTGCCACGGAATCCGCTTGCGCCAGATCCACCCGCGCCTCGGTCGCGGCGTTCAGAATGGTCTGCGCATGGCGGCGGAACACCTGCCCCGCCGGGGTCATCCGCATCGGGCGCGCCGACCGATCAATCAGCACAGCACCTAAGCCCGCCTCCAGTCCTGCCAGTTGCTGGCTGACCGCCGACGGGCTGACCCCCAAACGTCGCGCAGCGGTTGACACGGCCCCCTCTTCGGCGGCTGCCAGAAACACCTCGATCCCCCACAGCGTGATGCGGCCCTGTGTGTCCGACATCACCACGCCGTCAAAGTTTGGAAAGTTTGGTCTGCAGATCCGCCAGTTGCCGTTTGATCTCCGCCAGATCATCCGCAGACGGTGCCGCCGCAGGCCCCTCGTCCGGGGCCGGGCCAGACCCGCCCCAACCGGGCAAGCCCCCCATCATCGTTTTCATGAACGCTTCCTGCTGCTTGCGCATCGCCTCAAATCCCGGCATCGCCGTCAACGGGTTCGGAAAGCCCCCCAGATTACCCAGCATTTTTGATTGCCCGTCGCGCAGCATCTCAAAACTCGCCGACAGAAACTGCGGCACCACGCTTTGAATTCCGGTCGTATAACTGCGCACCAGATCGGTCAGCACGTTGATCGGCAGAACGCTTTCGCCCTTGCTTTCATGCTCCGCCACGATCTGCAACAGATACTGCCGCGTCAGATCATCGCCGGATTTCAGATCAATAATCTGCACTTCGCGGCCCGCACGGATAAAGCCCGCAATATCCTCCAGCGTCACGTAATCGCTGGTTTCCGTGTTATACAGACGCCGGGACGCATAACGCTTTATCAACAGTGGCTTTTCGGTATCGGCCATGACCATCCCCCAGCGGTATTGCAGTGCAGCAAATCTTACGAGAGGTGCCGCAAAAAAGAAAGGGCAGGCTGAACAGCCCGCCCTTCACCTCAGATCGGATCGAAATATCAGTTTGCAGCAGCAGCCGCTTTTTTCGCCGCGGTCGTCACTTCGGCGGTTGCTTTCTTCACCGCCGCGGTCGCATCTTCCGACATATCCTTACCGGCAGCCAGCATCAGCTCAACAGTTTCCATCTGCACTTTTTTTGCCACTTCGGCGAAAGCAGCCAGATTTTCCGTGGCCATTTCCGCAGCAGCCGACGCAAAATCGGTGGCAGCTTTGGTATAATCCGCGACTTCAGCCTTGGCTTTTGCAGCCGAACCCAGCTTTGCCAGCGTGTCCTTAGCCCATTTCGAGGTGATCTCGGTCGACTTTTCAGCCGCTTCCAAAGCCACTTTCGAAAATTTCTCGGCCATCGCAGCCTGGGTTTTAAAGGCGTTCTGAATTGCGGTCGTGTCCATCGGGAACGATGCCATCATGTCTTGCATTACTTTGGTGACGTCAGGTGTCTTGTTCATTTGATTGCTCCATCACGGTATGCCGGGCGCGGCTTTGATTTCGATGTGCCCAACATAGATGCTGCAGCGCAGCATTTCAAGTGAATTTTCTGCGATGCAGCAAGACTATCGGCCAAATTCAGCTTGCGGGTGAAAAGTCCACGACAGATCAGGGGGTTGGCTTTGGCACCACATAAGTGCCCGGTGCCGGGGCCAACACCGGGTTTGTCGAATCACCCGGAATCCGGGCCGCAATCATCTTGCCTGACCGTCCCGCCAACCATGCCCCCCAACGCGTCCACCACGATGCTGCGTGAAACGTCTCCCCCTCGCGGAATGCCTCCGGTGTCGTCAGGGCGGCATCGTTGGTATAATGCCCGTACTTGCCTTTCGACGGCGGATTGACGATCCCCGCAATATGGCCCGACTGCGACAGCACAAAGGTCTTGTCCCGTGATCCGAACTGCCGGATGCCCGACAGCGACCCTTTCCAGTGCGCGATGTGATCGGTTTCGCAGGCAATCGCAAAAACCGGCAGCTTGATGTCCGACAATTTGACGGTTTCGCCGAACACGGGAAATGTTCCGTTGGCAAAGCCGTTCGACTGGCACAGGCCGCGCAAATATTCGATCGCCAGTTTGCCCGCCAGATTGGTGCCGTCACCATTCCAGTACAGCAGGTCAAACGCCGGCGGGGCCTCGCCCATCATGTAACTTTTGATCGCCGGCTGATAGATCAGGTCGTTGGACCGCAGAAAACTGAACGTGCGCCCCATGAAAACCGATGACAGAATGCCATCCGCCGCAATCTGCCGCTCGATCCCGTCCACAAAGTCATCCTGCAGGAATACGCTGAATTCGCCCTGATCCGCAAAATCCGTCAGCGTCGTAAAGAACGTCGCCGATCTGACCGACTTGTCCCCGGCCTTTTGCAGATGCGCCAGCGTCAGGGCAAGGGTCGTGCCCGCGATACAATAGCCCACCGTGTTGATCTGATCCTGCCCCGTGATCCGGCGCACTTCGGCCATCCCGCGCAGATATCCGTCGCGGATATAATCGTCCAAGGCCACGTCGGCGAAAGTTTCATCCGGGTTAACCCAGCTGACCACGAACAGGGTGAACCCCTGATCCACGATCCATTTGATCAGACTGTTCTGCGGTTTCAGGTCCAGAATGTAGAACTTGTTGATCCACGGCGGAAAGATCAGCAACGGCGTCGCATGAACCTTTTCCGTGCTCGGCGCATATTGGATCAACTCCATCAGCCGGTTGCGATAGACAACCGCCCCCGGCGTCGTCGCGATGTTGCGCCCCAGCTCGAACGCCTCCCGGTCCGCCAGCGTCACCAGCAACTCGCCATTGTTCGCCTCGATGTCGCGCACCAGATTTTCCAGACCCTGCACCAGACTGGCCCCATCCGTCGCCACCGCTTTTTCAAGCGCATCCGGGTTCGTGCCCAGAAAATTCGTCGGCGAAAACATGTCGATGATCTGCCGCGTGAAATATTCCACCCGCTTCTTATCCGTCGCCTCCAACGTCTCCAGCCCCGCCACCGCCCCCGTCATCGCCTCGGCGTTCAACTGGTATTGCTGTTTCACATAGTTGAAAAACGGGTGGGTTTCCCACAGCGGGTTGGAAAAGCGTTTGTCGCTCGGCGTGTCGTCAGGCGGGGCCTTGAACTCGCCCTTCGCAAGGGTCTGCTGCGCCTCGACATAGTGCTTCAGCGTCTTGCCCCAGTAATTGATCTGGTGTTCCAGCATCTTCGCCGGGTTCTGCATCATTTCCGCCATCAGGGCCGCCGCCGCTTTGACATAGACATCCTGACCGGGGCCGCTCAGGCTTGGGTCGGCCTGTTTCTTGTGCGCCAGGGCCGCGCTCAATCGTTGTGACAAACCTTCCATCCGCGCCAGATTTTCGGTCAGACGGTCCACTTTGGTCGAAGATTCGTCGTCTTGTGTTGTCATGTCAAAGGTTCCACCCTATTCTTTCTGCCGTGCAGCATTACGTCGCCTGACTGGGGGGGACCGACGGCATTACATGCACCCCAGTCAACGGAGACGTCATGAAGTATATGTTTGCCTACGACTTTATGGAAAGCGCACGCAACACCAATGAATGGATGGGGGCCACAGCCCGCGCCATGGCCTCCTATCCGGCGTTCGCCATGTCCATGAACCCGCTGCTGCAACTCACCGCCGCCTGGGGCGAAGTGGCCGAACGCAGTTTCGGGCGGATGGTGGCAAAACCTGATTGGGGCATCCGCTCCATCGTGGGGCCGGACGGTCAGGATCACCTGATCGACATCGTGCCCGTCGTGGAAAAGCCCTTCGGCAACCTGATCCATTTCGCTGTCCGCCGCCGCCCGGCCATGGCCCGCCGCGTGATGCTGATTGCGCCGATGTCCGGCCATTATGCCACCCTGTTGCGGTCCACCGTGAACAGCCTGCTGCCTGATTGCGATGTCTATATCACCGACTGGCACAATGCGCGTGACATTCCGGTGTCGTCCGGCAAATTCGATGTCGAAGATTACACCGCCTACCTTGCCGATTTCATGCGCGCCCTCGGGCCGGACACCCATGTGATTTCCGTCTGTCAGCCCGTCCCCCTGACGCTTGCGGCCACGGCCTTGCTCGCCGCTGACGACCCAACCGCGCAACCCCGCAGCCTGATCCTGATCGGCGGCCCCGTCGACCCCGACGCCGCCGCCACCGAAGTGACTGATTTCGGTCGCCGCGTCACGATGGGCCAACTGGAACAGACCGCGATTCAGCGCGTCGGGTTCAAATACAAAGGGGCGGGCCGCATGGTCTATCCCGGCCTGCTGCAACTGCAAAGTTTCATCTCGATGAATGCGGATCGCCACAGCAAGGCGTTCAGCGAACAGGTCATGCGCGTCGCACGCGGCGAAGCATCCGATCACGACGCGCACAACCGGTTCTATGACGAATATCTGGCCGTCATGGATATGACGGCCGAATTCTATCTCTCCACCGTGGAACGGATCTTCAAGAACCGCGAAATCGCCACCAACCGCTTTACTGTTGCCGGCAAACACGTCGATCTGGGGGCCATCACCAGTGTGTCGGTGATGACCGTCGAAGGCGCGAATGACGACATTTCCGCCCCCGGCCAGTGTATCGCTGCCCTGCCCTTGCTGACCGGCCTGCCCGACAGCAAAAAGGCCAGCCACCTGGAGGAAGGGGCCGGCCACTACGGCATTTTCGCCGGAAAAAGCTGGCGGCTCAACATCCGCCCGCTGGTCCTGAAATTCATCGACAACAGCATGAATGCCCCCAAGGGCAAGGCCCGCATCAGCCTCGCCTCATCGCAGTAACAGCGGCGGCTCCTTCTTCGGCAAAGCCCCCTGCAGCTGCATCGGGCCTTGCAGAAACTGCTCCAGCGCCTTTGACACGGCCTCCGGCGCTTCCATCGGCGGCAGATGCCCCGCCCCCGCAATCACCTCCACCCGCGCAAACGGCATCAGTCCCGCCGCGAATTCCTGACGGCGCACCGGGGTCAGCGTATCCTGCGCCCCCGCGATGATCAGTGCAGGCACCTTCATCCCCCGCAATGTGCGCTGATGATCCGGCCTGCGCTGTAACGCCCGGCTTTGCTGCAAATAAACCTCCGTCCCCAGACTGTGCCACATGTCGATCAACTGCCGCCGAACCTTTGCCCGCAGCGGGCCGTCGGCCAACGCACCTTCCGGGATTTCCTCGGCCAACGCCTGCGGCAGCCGCCCCGCCCGCGCCGTCACCATCCGCGCCTCACGCGACGCGGCGTGTTGCGGTGTTTCCGACAACGGATCGGTCGAAATCAGGGCCACGCGGCTGATCCTGTCGCCCCCCCGCCGCAGCAATTCCAGCGCAACCTCGCCCCCCAGCCCCATCCCCACCAGCGCAAATTTCGCAGGGGCCGCGCCAAGGATCGCCTGCGCCATCGCCTCCACCGTGCTGCCGAGTATCGGCAACGCGATTGTCACCAATCGGTCCCGCCCCAGATGCAGGACCTGCGGCAGAAACGCCCGCGCATCGCACATCAGGCCCGGGATCATGATCACCGGGTCGGTCATCCTGCCTGCCCCGCTGCGATCACATCAGCCACCGCATCCCCGATCATTGCCAGACAGTCCGGCGTCGAAAACCGGTGATCCGCGCCTTTGACCAATGTCAGGCGCACGTCCGCGCCGACCGCGTGATCCAGCAGGCGAAGCGCCACGGCAGGCGGCACATCCGCATCCGCCGTCCCCTGCAACAACCGCACCGGCATCGGCAGGGCCAACGGCCCGCGCAAAACCAGATGATCCCGCCCATCCTCAATCAACCGCCGTGTGATGACATAGGGGTCATCCGAATAGTCTGACGGCATCTCGATCCGCCCCTCACGCATCAGGGTCGCCCGCTGCGCGTCGGTCGCATTCGCCCACATGCTGTCCTCGGTGAAATCCGGTGCTGCGGCGATGCCCACCAGCCCCGCCACCCGTTCGGGCACCGCCCGCGCCAACAGCAGTGCCATCCACCCGCCCATCGACGATCCGACCAGTATCTGCGGCCCCACCGTCAACTGATCCAGCACCGCCCGCGCATCCGCCGCCCAATCCCCGATGCAGCCATCCTCGAAACGCCCGTCCGACACCCCGTGCCCCGAATAATCGAACCGCACAAACCCATGGCCCCGCGCCTGCGCCCAGTCCTCCAGATACAGGGCCTTCGTCCCCTCCATGTCCGATCGGAAACCGCCCAGAAACAGGATGCCCGGCCCCCGCCCCGTCCTGCGGTGAAAGGCGATCCTGCGGCCCTCGGGCGTGGTGATATGGTCAGGCAAGGGCATCCGTCATCCCTGTGTTTCCCCCGCTATAGACGACCCGATTGCCCATCGCCACCCGGTTGACAATCCTTGCGCGACATTGCACCTAACACGCCACAAAACCCGCAACCCGGCGTTTCGTAGGCGCCAAAATGACGAGGATCGGCCCATGGCCCACATTTCCCTGACCTTCCCTGATGGCAACAAACGCGAATTTGCGCCCGGCGTGACACCTGCCGAAGTCGCCGCCGCCATCAGCCCGTCACTTGCGAAAAAGGCGATCAGTGCCACCGTCAACGGCGCGCATTTCGATCTGCAATGGCCGATCCCGGCCGACGCCACCATTGCCATTCATACGATGGCCGATGACACACAGGCATTGGAACTGATCCGCCACGACCTTGCCCATATCATGGCCCGCGCCGTGCAGGACATCTGGCCCGATGTAAAGGTCACCATCGGCCCGGTGCGCGACCACGGCTGGTTCTACGACTTTGACCGCGCAGAACCGTTCTCCCCCGAAGATCTTGGCCTGATCGAGGCGCGGATGAAACAGATCATCAACGCCCGCGACCCGGTGAAAACGGAAACCTGGGATCGGGCCCGCGCGATTGCCTATTATCAGGACCGCGCCGAACCGTTCAAAATCGAACTTATCCACCGCATTCCCCGAGGTGAGGATTTGCGCATGTATTGGCATGGCCCCTGGCAGGATCTTTGCCGTGGCCCGCATCTCCAAAACACCGGCCAAGTACCCGCCGACGCCTTCAAACTGACCAGCATCGCCGGGGCCTACTGGCTGGGTGACGCGACCCGCCCCATGCTGCAGCGCATCTATGGCGTGGCATTCAGGAACCGCGATGACCTGAAGGCACACATGACCATGCTGGAAGAGGCCGCGAAACGCGACCACCGCAAACTGGGCCGTGAGATGGACCTGTTCCATCTGCAGGAAGAAGCCCCCGGCATGGTGTTCTGGCACCCCAACGGCTGGATGATCTACCGCACCCTCGAAGATTACATGCGGCGGCGGCTCAGCCAGGCCGACTACAAGGAAATCCGCACACCGCAGGTGGTGGACCGGGTCTTGTGGGAAAAGTCGGGCCACTGGGAAGCCTACCGCGAAAACATGTTCATCGTCGAGGTGGATGAAGAAGGGGCCAAGGAAAAACGCATCAACGCCCTGAAACCGATGAACTGCCCCTGCCATGTGCAGGTCTACAATCAAGGCCTGAAATCCTACCGCGACCTGCCCCTGCGACTGGCCGAATTCGGGGCCTGCCACCGATACGAATCCTCTGGCTCCATGCACGGCCTGATGCGCGTGCGCGGCTTTACCCAGGACGATGCGCATATCTTCTGCACCGAAGATCAGATCGAATCCGAATGCGCGAATTTCATCGCCTTGCTGGCAAGCGTCTACAAGGACCTCGGCTTTGACAGTTTTGAGATAAAGCTGTCCACCCGCCCCGAAATTCGCATCGGATCAGACGCGACTTGGGACAAGGTCGAAGGGGCCCTCGAAAACGCCATCCGCAAAACCGGCCACGCCTATGAGGTGGACCCCGGCGAAGGCGCCTTCTACGGCCCCAAGCTGGATTTCAAACTGACCGATGCGATTGGCCGGAAATGGCAGTGCGGCACCTTTCAGGTGGACGCGCAGCTGCCCGACCGGCTGGGGGCGGAATATGTCGGCATCGATGGGGCCAGACACATGCCTTACATGCTGCACCGCGCCATCCTCGGGTCATTTGAACGGTTCATCGGCATCCTGATCGAAAACTTTGCAGGAAAACTGCCGTTCTGGCTCGCCCCACGTCAGGTCGTCGTGGCCTCCATCGTGTCGGATGCCGACCCCTTCGTGTTCGAAGTGGTCAACCTGCTGCGCAATGCCGGCGTGCGCGCCGAGGCGGACACCCGCAATGAAAAGATCAACTACAAGGTCCGCGAACATTCCGTCGGCAAGGTTCCCACGATTCTCGCCATCGGCATGAAAGAGGTAGAGGACCGGACTGTTTCAATCCGCACCTTGGGCGAAACACAAACCCGTGTCGCGGGGTTGGATGCGGCCATCGCCGAACTGACAGCACTGGCAAGGATGCCCGGCGGCTGACCTCTGCCAACTTGCTGGATATGCATGGGTTTCATACCACCCCGCAGCTTTTTGCATGGCTGCGACGGCACCAACCGACCCCTACGTCTGAACCCGCCCAATGGTTTCAAACTTTCACCGCTGCGTTATGCACGGTTCCGTGACTGGCCTGCGATCACGTTCGCAGGCTATTTCTTTCCACATCGCAAACCGCGATCTTAACCGATCTTTCTGGAGGACGACCCGATGTCGAACATGAAATCCCTGACCGTCGCTGGTGCTTTGGCTGCTGCCTTTGCCGGCCAGTTCGCGACCCCTGCCGCTGCTGCCGAAATGGAAAAATGCTTTGGGGTGGCTCTTGCCGGCCAGAACGGCTGTGCCGCAGGCGAAGGCACAACCTGTGCCGGCACGTCCAAGGTGGATTATCAGGGCAATGCCTGGACACTCGTTCCCGCCGGCACCTGCGCCACGATGGAACTGCCCGATGGCCGCATGGGGTCGCTGACCGCCCTTGACCGCGACATGGCAAGCTGATCACCCCGGCCCGCCGCAACCGCCTTGCGGCGGGCCATCCCTCCATCTCCGGGGACGCCCATGTATGATCAACCGTTTCAAAGCGCCCTGCCCGGTGCCGCAGGCGTCGGATACAAGGCTCAGCACTTTTCGAACATACTCACAAACGCGACACCCGTTGAGTGGCTGGAAATCCATGCAGAAAACTACATGGGCGATGGTGGCCGCCCCCATGCACAGCTTCGTCACCTCGCCGCACGTTTCCCGATTTCAGTGCATGGCGTCGGCCTGTCCATCGGCGGCGAAGGCCCCTTGGATACCGACCACCTCGCCCGCCTGAAAACACTGTGCGATTGGGTCGATCCCGCCAGTTTTTCCGAACACCTCGCCTGGTCGACGCATGACGGCGACTTTCTGAATGATCTGCTGCCCCTGCCCTACACCGGCAAAACCCTGTCCACCGTCGTCAGCCACATTCATCAGGTTCAGGAAAAGCTGGGCCGCAAAATGCTGCTGGAAAATCCGTCCACCTATCTGGCCTTTGCGGAATCTGACATGGACGAGGTGACGTTCCTGACCGAAATCGCCCAACGCACAGGCTGCGGCCTGTTGCTCGATGTGAACAACGTCTTTGTCTCCGCCACCAATCAGGCCACCGATCCGCTGTCGTACATCCATGCTTTTCCCCTGCATCTGGTCGGGGAAATTCACCTTGGCGGGCATGACGTGCAATCGGATGACCACGGGGCCCCCCTGCTGATCGACAGTCACGGCGCGGCAGTCGTGGACCCTGTCTGGCAGCTTTACGCCCAAACCATTGCCCTTGGCGGCCCCCGCCCCACCCTGATCGAATGGGACAATGACGTCCCCGAATGGCCCCTGCTCGTGGCTGAGGCCGCACAGGCGACGGCCATCCTGCAAGGCGTCGCACGATGACCCAGACCGAATTTCGCGCGGCCTTGCTGGCCCCCACAGCACCCGTGCCCGCAGGCCTGACCGATCCGCAGGGCCGCCCCGCAGGACGCCGCTTTGACGTCTACCGCAACAATGTGGCCGGCAGTCTGACCCAGGCGCTGGAAGGCGGCTTCCCCATCGTCCGAAAGATCGTGGGCGACGCGTTTTTCACCGCAATGGCCGGCGTCTATCTGCGCGCCCATCCGCCAAAATCCCGCCTCATCATGCTGTATGGCGATGACATGCCCGCCTTTCTGACAGCCTTCCCCCCGACAGCCCACCTTCCCTATCTTCCCGATGTCGCCCGGCTTGAACTGGCGCTGCGTCAGGCCTATCACGCTGCGGACGCTGTCGCATTGACCCCACAGACGCTCGCACGCATCAGCCCCGACTCTCGTCTGACACTCGCCCCCAGCCTCCGACTGATCCAATCCCACTGGCCGATCCAGACCATCTGGTCGATGAACACCCGCGATGATCCGCACCCCCTGCCCGATCAGGGCGAAGCCGTCCTTGTGCTGCGCCCGGCCTATGATCCTGAACAACATCTGCTGACCCCGGCCATGTCTGGGTTCGTCCGCGCCGTACTTGACGGCGAAACCATCGGAAATGCCACGGAATCCGCCGGTCCTGATTTGGATTTGACGGCCCTTCTCCGCCTTCTGGCAACGGCGGGCGCGATTGTCGGCGTCGCAGAATGACCCGCCTCAACCGCCTAGGTCAAAGCCTGAACGCCCTCGCCCCCGCTTTGATCCCCGGCTTTGCCCGGCTGATCTTTGCGGCAACCCTGCTTGGCTATTTCTGGGCCTCCGCCGTGACCAAAGTCAGCCCCGGCCTGTTCGGATTCCTCAATCCCTCTGCCGGGGCCTATGCCCAGATTTTCCCCACGGCATTCGCGGCGGCAGGCTATGATCCAACCGCACTCGGCCTGTTCCCCTGGGCCGTTGCCGTCGCCGGCACCATCGCCGAGTTTACCCTGCCCCTGCTGATCGTGCTCGGGCTGATGACCCGCTTGGCGGCCCTCGGCATGATCGGCTTTGTCATCCTGCAAAGTCTGACGGACATCTGGGGCCATATGGCGGGCCCTGACACGATCGGGCGCTGGTTCGACCGTATTTCAGATGCCCAAATTTTGGACCAACGGGCCTTCTGGATGCTGCTTTTGGGTGTTCTCCTGCTTCAGGGGGCCGGTCCTTGGTCACTTGACAGGCTGCTGTTTCGGCCAGTTCCGGTATCCGCCTAGTCCCCGTTCACTTCAGACTTGCAAAATTGTTATCATTTGGCATCCTTTCCCTGTGACAACAGACCTTCCTGACCGCCTCCTGTTTCAGGCAGCCGGACCAAGACGAAGACTGGCTGCACGGCCCGTGGCATGTCGCCCCGGGATGAACAGGATGGGGAGATGCGGCATGCCGACCGGCACCGTGAAATGGTTCAACTCGACCAAAGGCTATGGCTTTATCGCGCCGGATGATGGCGGCAAGGACGTGTTCGTCCACGTCTCCGCCGTGGAACGCGCCGGGTTGAAGGGTCTGAACGACAACCAGAAAATCGGCTACGATCTGCAATCAGGCCGGGACGGCAAGGAATCCGCAGGCGACCTGCGGCTGCTGTGACACGGTGATCTAGGCCGTCAGCAGGGCAGCCTGCACGTCATCGCCCCAGCCCAGATAAAACTGATCCCCGTCCCGGATCACAGGCCGCTTCATCACGGTCGGCTGGCTCGCAATTTGCACATCCGTATCGCTTTCCCGCAGAAAATCGGAAAAGCTCCGGTATGTGGTGGATTGCTTGTTGATCAGCCGATCCCCGAATTCGATCACCAGTTCATTGATCTCGACCGGCGTCAACGGTGTCGCGCGAATATCCTGAAACGTGACCACGCGCCCCGCTGCCTCCAGCGACTTCACGGCTTTCTTGCAGGTGTCGCATGTCGAAATACCATAAAGGATCATCAGATTGGCCTTTCCGGCTGCTTTCCACCTTATGGCTGCAAAAGGCCGAAAGGGCCAGACCCCTAGGCCGTGATCGCCCGCGTGATCGCCACACCCGCCCAGGCCGAAAACGCAGTCAGCACCGTGCCCCATGTCAGATCCATCGCCACCATGGTCGGATGCCATCCCTTCATGATGGAATAGCTCGTGAATTCATACGTCCCGTAGGCCATCGCGCCAATCACCGCCGCCGGAACCAGCACAGGCGCGCCCGCGCGCAGCCCCGGAACTGACACCAGATAAACCAGCCCCGCCACATAGGCGAGGTAGAAAGCCGCCGCCGCCCCAAGGCGAATGTCCGTCAGCATCATGTCGCCAATATGCGTCTTGAACAGCGGCGACATCACAAAGGTCAGCATCAGTGCATCAAGCGCCAGAAAGATCAGCGCCGTAACGACATAAAGGATCAAGATGGTCATCGGTCACTCCTGTATTTTGGAATGACCTAGAGTGACACCCGCCAAAGGCGAGATGTCCGGAAACGGCGATGAACCATTTTCCCGCCGCCTGTGGCACTACCTCCGCGCACGATTCGGGTGCTACAGGCGCTTGCCCTTTGGCACCCGAACCGCCCACGTCCTGTTTCACCGTTCCATGGCACTGACTGATCGCGTCAACAACACGCGCATTCCCCAAACAT
>JANMDH010000483.1:0-17098 GCA_031376195.1 Gemmobacter sp.
GTCGGAATCGCGGCTGTTCCATCTGAAACGCGGGGTCAACAGCACGGGATCGGCCTTGTCGGATGACATCCGCGTGGACGAGGTGCGCAAACTGAAATCCTTTTTCACCCTGTCTGCGGCGGATGGCGGGCGACGCGTGGCAATCGTGGATTCTGCGGATGAACTGGCGACAGCAGGCGCGAACGCCCTGTTAAAACTGCTGGAGGAACCGCCGGAACGGGTGACACTTCTGCTGATCAGCCATCAGCCGCATCGCCTGTTGCCCACGATCCGGTCGCGCTGCCGCATGCTGCGGCTTGGTCCGCTGTCGCCTGCCGACCTTTCCGAGGCCCTGGCACAGGCCGGGGGGGTGGTTGAACCCGGTCAGGCGCAGGCCCTTGCCGAACTCGCGGGCGGATCGGTCGGCGAGGCGTTCCGTCTGACCAATCTCGACGGCCTCGACGTCTACGGCCGGCTGCTCGCCCTGATGGCGACCCTGCCCCGGTTGGACCGTCCAAGGCTGCTAACCATGGCCGATCAGGTGGCGGGCAAGGCGAATGGCGCGCGGTTTGACCTTACGCTGACGCTGCTGGATCTGTTTCTGGCCCGGCTCGCGCGGACCGGTTCGGTGGGTCAGCCCCCGCCCCCGGCGGGGCGTGACGAATCCGCTTTGCTGGCGCGCCTGTCGCCAAACCCTGCGGCGGCGCGGCACTGGGCCGATCTGGCGCAGACCCTGGGCGCAAAGGCACGGCGCGGGCGGGCGGTGAACCTTGACCCTTCCGCCCTTCTGATGGATATGGTTCTGGCGATTGATGCAGCGGCAGGCGCGCTTGCCCAAAGGTAAGCCATGACCCCGACGCCCCCCACCATCGTGGACAGCCATTGCCATCTGGATTTCCCCGATTTTGCCAGCGAACTGCCCGATGTGATCGCCCGTGCGACGGCGGCAGGCGTGGGCCGGATGGTCACGATCTGCACCCGGCTGCGGCAGGAACCGCAGGTCCGCGCGATTGCGGAAACCTACCCATCCGTCTTCTATGCCGCAGGCACTCACCCGATGAACGCGGCGGACGAACCGATGGCAACGATCGCCGATCTGGTCGCCCTGACACAGCATCCAAAGTTTGTGGGCATCGGGGAATCCGGGCTGGACTACCATTACAGTTCAGACAGCAAAACCGCGCAGCAGACATCCCTGCGCATCCATATCGAGGCGGCGCAGGAAACCGGCTTGCCCCTGATCATCCACGCCCGCGATGCGGATGACGACATGGCCCGCCTCCTGACGGAAGGCTTTAAAAACCGCCCCTATCGTTGCGTGATGCATTGCTTTTCATCTGGAGAGCCATTGGCGAAGGTGGCACTCGAACTCGGCTTTTCTCTGTCGATGTCCGGCATCGCCGCCTTCCCGAAAAGCGACGCCCTGCGCGCGATATTTGCGAACGCCCCGCTGGACCGCATCCTGCTCGAAACCGACAGCCCCTATCTCGCTCCGCCCCCCTTTCGCGGGCGGCGCAATGAACCTGCCTACACCGCCTTCACCGCCAAGGCGGGGGCAGCCGTGTTCGGTCTGACCGAGGCGGAATTTGCCGCCGCCACCACCGCGAATTTCAACCGCCTGTTTACCAAGGCCGCCCTGCCCGTGCAGGCCACCTGATGGCGCACCTGCAGTTCACCATTCTGGGCTGTGGCTCATCCGGCGGCGTGCCGCGTTTGGGCGGCGACTGGGGCGACTGCGATCCCGCCAACCCGAAGAACCGCCGTCGCCGCTGTTCGCTGCTGGTGGAACGCCTCACCGATGCCGGCACCACGCGGGTGCTGATCGACACCTCGCCCGACATGCGCGAACAGTTGCTGGCGGCGGGTGTCGGCACACTCGATGGCGTCGTCTATACCCACAGCCATGCCGACCACACCCATGGCATCGATGACCTGCGCCAGATCGTCTACAACATGCGCCGCCGCCTGCCCGTCTGGGCCGATCAGCCCACGGAAACCGCGCTGATGGAACGCTTTGCCTATGCCTTCACGCAGCCTGCCGGGTCGCTTTACCCACCCATTCTGGACATCAACCCGATCACCGGTCCGTTCACGGTGACCGGCGCGGGGGGGGACATCACCTTTCGCCCGTTCGAGGTGGATCACGGGTCGATGGCCGCCTTGGGCTTTCGCATAGGAAACCTCGCCTATCTGCCCGATGTGCTGGCGATTCCTGACGCCGCTTGGGCGGAACTCGACGGACTCGACTGCTGGATCGTCGATGCCCTGCGCCGCAAGCCGCATCCGACCCACGCGCATCTGGCCCTGACCCTTGACTGGATCGCCCGCGCAAGGCCTGCGCGGGCGGTCATCACCAACATGCACATCGATCTGGATTATGCCGAACTCGCGGCGGAACTGCCCGGTGGCGTGGTGCCCGCCTATGACGGATTGGTCCTGACCCTGGACGCCCCTCCGTGAATGATCTGCTGGATGTCATCCTGCCGGTCTTTCTGGTCATCGGGTTCGGCTATGCCGCCGCCCGCTTTGGCCTGTTCGGCGAAACTGCCGTCGACGGGATCATGCGATTTGCCCAGAACTTCGCCGTGCCCTGCCTTCTCTTCCGGTCCATCGCCACGCTTGATCTGGCGGATGCCTATGACTGGGGTTTGATGTTCAGCTTTTACGCTGGCGCGTTGGCCAGTTTCGCTGCGGGCTTTGCGGGCGCGTTCTACGGCTTTCGCAGGCCCCTGACGGAAAGCGTCGCCATCGGCTTTGCCTGCCTGTTTTCCAATTCGCTGCTGCTCGGCCTTGCCATCACGGAACGTGCTTATGGAACGGCCGCGCTGACCGGGAATTACGCGATCATTTCGCTGCATTCGCCGTTTCTCTACGGCACCGGCATCACCCTGATGGAACTCGCCCGGACGCGCGGACAGGGGCTTTCCGGCGTGGCGCTGACGAAACAGGTCCTGCGCGCCATCTTTTCCCAGCCGCTGGTGATCGGCATTTCCGCCGGTTTTCTGGTCAACCTAAGTGGCCTGCCCCTGCCGGGTACTTTCATGGCCGCCGTCGACATGATGGCCCGCTCTGCCATTCCCGCCGCCCTGTTCGGCCTTGGCGGTGTTCTGCTGCGCTACCGCCCCGAAGGCGACATGTCGATCATCGCCATGGTCTGCGGCCTGTCCCTGATCCTGCATCCGATGGTCACGTATGGGTTGGGCCGTTTCGTGTTTCATCTCGAAACGCCCAGCCTGCGGTCGGGCGTCATCACGGCGGCCATGGCTCCGGGTGTGAATGCCTATCTTTTTGCGCATGTTTACGGTGTTGGCAGGCGGGTCGCCGCCTCGGCCGTGCTGATCGCCACGGCACTTTCCATCGGTACCGTCTGGGTTTGGCTGCAGGTCCTGCCCTAAGCTGTGAAGGCCCTTTGCGAATCGGCACTCACGGGTGGGATGGATGTTTGTGCGGCCTCAACCCGTCCGGATCAGCACCGATTCGGCGTTTTGCCTGAAATTTAGGCACGTGACGTCGGGGGTAACCTTGATCTGCCGTACCCAAACCGCACAAAGTTCGCCATGCAAAACGTTGATTTTATTGCTTAATGTACCTTAATAGCGAACAGAGCTGCCGTTCCAGTGTCTTAGTGTCAATATTGGAAACGGTCGCCCAGTCGGGCCACGATTGCGCCGTATTCTTAAGGGATTAGTGAAGGCATCTGGATCAGGGAAATTAGAATCCCTGTGCCAAATTTCGCTGAATGTGGAAAGATGTGATTGTATGGCTGTTGGTTGTGGACATGGCACGCAAACGGATGTGGCAAATTGTGCCCTACCTTTTGTATCGGTCGCCCTACCTCCACCCTTGCCGTTTGGTTTCCTGATCCCATGCCCCGGCATGGACAGGCATTTGGAACAGAGCACAAGATGAACGACGCATCCGATACCCCGGACCGCCCCGCAAACCGCCCGGCGAATGCCCATCTTCTGGCCTTGGGCCACGAAGGCCTCCGCCCGCTTGCCGACGCATTTGGCGAGGCGCGGACCGCTCTTGGCCGCCTCACCGAAGGCACCGATCAACGCTATTCCAAACGCGCGGCCATCCTGCTGCGCCAACTCGATATGTTTGAGCCGAACGTAACACTTGTCGGTCAGGTAAAAGCCGGCAAGACCGCGCTGACCAACGTTCTGGTCGGTCAGGTCGGATTGCTGCCGTCAGACGTGAACCCGTGGACATCCGTCGTCACCGGCCTGCACCTGAATTCGCGCAACGGACCCAAAGGCACAAAAGCGGAATTCGCCTTCTTTGACAGTGACGAATGGGGTCGTCTGGTATCAACCGGCGGGCGTTTGGGCGAACTTGCAGAACGCGCTGGATCACAGGAAGAAACTGCGCGTGTGCAGGCCCAAGTCGTCAAGATGCGCGAACAATCCAAGGCGCGGCTCGGGGCCAATTTCGAACTGCTTCTCGGGAAATCGCACAAGTATGGCTATTACGACAATGCCCTGATCGAACGTTATGTCTGCATGGGCGAAACCGACGAAAGCGGTCAGCCCACCGATGACCGTCAGGGGCGTTTTGCCGACATCACCAAGACCGCCGAAGTCTACATCGACCTGCCGGAATATCCCGGCGCGATCTGCCTGCGCGACACCCCCGGCGTGAACGACACCTTCATGGTGCGCGAACAGATCACCCTGCGCTCCCTGCGCGGGTCGGAAATCTGCCTCGTCGTGCTGTCCGCCCATCAGGCGCTGAACACGACGGACATGGCCTTGGTCCGCATGATCTCCAACTTTGAAAAACGCCAGATCATCCTGTTCGTGAACCGGATCGACGAATTGCCGAACCCGTCCCAGCAGATTCCGGAAATCCGGGCAAGCATCATCGAAACGCTGAAATCCCGGAACGCGCCGCATGATTGCGAAATTGTCTTCGGCAGCGCGAAATGGGCGGAAAGTGCGCTGACCGGTGGCGTCAATGAACTCAGCGACGAAAGCCAGGCCGCCCTGTTCGACTGGGCCGAGGCGAACAATTCAATTGCCCCGGATGATCCGGATGCCTTCCTTTGGATGCTGTCCGGCGTCCCCGACCTGAACCGCGCCATCAACCGCCGCCTCCTCGAAGGGTCGGGCAAGCGTCTGCTGGACAACATCCGGTCGCGCGTGGCGAACCTGACGGCGGAAATCGCGGCCGAACGCTCCGCACGTCAATCGTTTTCCGTGCCGGGTGCGGTTCGCATGGACCCCGCCGAAATGCGGCGCGAGGTTGAAACGTTGGCCCAGAACAGCATCGCCGAACTGGATACGACCAATGAACGCCTGCGCCTCGATCTGCGTCAGCGGCTGGACAAACTGCAGGGCAGCTTTCTGCGGCGGGCAACCGATGCGCTGATTGCCCATCTGGAACGCAACGGCGAACAGGAAAACTGGACCTATGACGCAACCGGCCTGCGGGTGCTGCTGCGGTCGGCCTATTTCCAGTTCGCAACCGCCACCAAACGCGAAATCGCGACGGTGTATTCCAGAACAACCGCCTCCATCGAAGGGCTTTACACCAAGGCACTTGGGGCGGAAATGCCCGGCCTTGAAATCATCGCACCGGCCATGCCGCAGGTGCCGCCCCCGGTCGTCGTGGGCCGCACCATCGCGCTCGATCTGACCAGCAGCTGGTGGAAACGCTGGTGGGGGAAACGCCGCGGGATCGAGGCGATTGCCGCCGATTATGCCGGGCTGATCGAAAGCGAAGTGGCCTCGATCATCGACGAACTGGAACGTACCCAGATCGCGGACCTGTTCGCCAGCATTTCGACCACCATGGTCGAATTCTTGAACGAACAGCGTGAGGCGTTGATCCGCCTGACATCCGATGGCCCCGCCGAGGCTGATATGACATCTTACCACGCAACGAGCCGAGCAACAGAAGTGGCGCTAGGCGATGTGCTGACGGCCCTGGACCGCGTGGCCGCCTAAGCCCCCCGCTACACGAGACGGAGAATGACGATGATGAGTGCCCCCCGCCCGCAGCGTATTGTCGGACCTGATCAAATGGCCCGGTTGTCCAGCTGGAATGCACGTAAACCCGTGATTGCAATCATGGGCGAATTCAGCGCGGGCAAATCAACGCTGCTCAACATGCTGATCGGGCGGTCGATTCTGCCAACCCAGGTCACCGCCACCAAACTGCCGCCCGTCTGGTTGCGGCACGGGTCGGATGCGCCTTACCGGGTGGACAAATCCAACAATCGGCATCTGATTGATCTCAACAACCTTGCCGCGGTGCCGGTCAAGGACACCCGCTATATCCGCATCTTCTGCGAGGCCGAGGTTCTGGAAAGCTGCGATTTGCTGGACACGCCCGGCATCTCCGACCCGAACATCCCGATGAACTGGTGGATCAAGACCCTGGGCTACGCGAATGCCGTGCTGTGGTGCAGTCACGCGGGCCAGGCATGGCGCGAAAGCGAACGCTCGGCCTGGGAATCGCTGCCCGAACGCCTGCGGCGGCACAGCCTGCTGTTGGTGACGCGGTCCGACAAGATCACCTCCGACATCGACCGCATGAAAATCGACACGCGCCTGCGGCGGGAAACCGAAAATCTGTTCGGGGGACGTCTGTTCATATCGCTGACAAATGCGCTGCGTGCCCTCGAAGGCGATGGTGACGCCGATCTGTGGTCGTCCAGCGGCGCGGAAACCTTTGTCGATATGCTGGCAGGGTCGATCGCCGCCCAGAACGATGACCGCGCCGTCGCGATCCGCCGTTACCGCGTCGATCCATCCAGCCTGCCCCGTGTCACACCGCGCCGCGTGCGCCCCGGCACCCCCGAGGATGCCGGTACCGATGAACCCCGCACCACGGGTGGTGCAGAGGTGGTTACCCTGCGCCCGATGCGCGTCGTGGCAACAAACGACAGCCCGGTGGAGGCCGCCGTTACCGCCCGCCCAACCCTGCACGAGGTGATGGCACCGGATCAGCGCGAAGGCTTGTTGATCCTCGACGACGCCCTCATGACCGAAGCCCGCGACACGGTCGTCGACCCGGCACCCTATACGCCGGACCCGGCCGAGATTGCCGCGTTGGCGGATGATCTGTCAGACGACGCCGCTTTCGTGCGCGAAACCATGTCCTTGTCCCAATATGACGACGCCGTTTCTGAACCCGATATGACCGAAGCACCGGTTGAAGACGCAGATAAGGCTGTTGAAACCGGCCCGGCAATCGCGATGACAGCGTCAACCGATGCTGCACACCAGAGTGACGATCAGGCTGATGCACTGACGATGGATGGCGAAACGCTGGAAATCATCGACTTGGCCGGAACCGCTGCGCCAAAGTTGGAAACAGCGGAAGAACCCGCAGAATCGTCGGCGCAGACGGCAGCGACAGCGCAGATTGATCAGTCGCCCGACGCTGCATCGGCCGAGGCATCGGAAACCGACTTTGACATGATCGCGGGCCTGAGCTTCGAAGAAGTCTCGCATGACGAACTGCTGGGCGATGATACGGATGCGGATTCACTGACTATTCTGGCCAAACTGTCGCACCCAGACACCGCAGCCCCGAACCCGTTTGATCAGCGACCAGCCTTCAGTGCCGAAGAAACCATCAGTTCCGTGATGGCCACACTGGGTGATCTTGGGGAAGATGACCTCGAAGACGACAGTCTTGATCAGGCCGATGACGACGCTGATGATCTGGACGGCGCGGCGAATGGCACGGCCAGCCGCCTGTGGCACAGCGTCCTGTCGCAACATGACGTGCGGTCCGTGGACGACATGATGCAGGCCATGACCGCCTTTGTGGCCGCACTGGACGCTGCAGGGTTTCAGTTGAAACCCGGGGCCGATGCCCCGACGGCGGCAGAACGTGAATTGGCCGCAATTCAGCACCGCCGCCGCATGCGCGCCGCGCGCCGCCGACAGGGATAGGTCGATCCAGATTTTCCGGATGTGCTTGATAAAGCGCCGCCGAGCCTGGGTTCAATCTATCGTAATGCGGTAGACCTGTATTGCCATTTTGGCGACAGTAATGCCACGGCACGCCCGGTTTTCTGACGAAACCCAATCACATCAAGCAGATATTTTTCTGATTGTTGCGAATTCCTCTTGGAATAACCTAAATTCTGACGCTTTTCAGCGTGTAGATACAAGTTGACGCAGTTTGTCGGCTGCTTTTCATCAATCGGTTCTGCGGCGCGGTTAGGACGGGCTGCCGGATCAGCCAAAAGGGAAACAAAATGTCGCTTGAGCAGGCTTTGCAGCAAACGATGGCAACCGTTCCGGAATGTCTCGCATCAGGCTATGTGGATATGGACACTGGCATGTTGCTGGGCGTTCAGACCATCGAGTCGCATCCGCAAGAGGTTCTGGATACGTTGGCCGCCGCCACCGCTGATCTGTTTCAGGGGTCCAGCGTCGTGCAGATCGAAAAACTGTTCAAGGCGATGCGTGGCGGCGAAAAAGACGACACGCATTATTTTCAGGAAGTGTTGGTGTTTTCCGAAACGCTGCTGCACGTCTTTATGCGCACCCGTAAATACCCCAGCCATGTCGTTGCCTTTGTCTGTCGCCGCAGTGCCAACCCCGGCATGGTGCTGACCAAAGCGCGCATGGGCCTCGATTCCGTTTCTGCCGCTGTCTGATCCATGACCTGACCCGCCTAGCCGGACAGGCGCTCATAACCAAAACGGCCTGTGCCGCCATCAAAGGACCATTCTGCAATGCCACTTGCCGACAGACTCGCCGACCTGCTTCAAAAAAGCCGCGAGCCTGTGCTGTTGGCTGATAGGCACGCACGTTTGCTCGACACCACAACCCCGGATGATCGCGCCGCAGCGATCTGTACCGAAATCGAGGAAACCGTTCTTGCACGCAAACTGACCTTCCGGGTCGGCTCGAACGCGGAACTGGTGATTGATGCGGGCGGGCGGCGCATGATGCGGGTCATCCGTGTCACACCCGATTCCATGGCCCCGACTGGCAACATCGTTTTTGAAACGCGCGATGATGCGCGGCTGGCCCAGCAAATGCCCGCCCTCGGGCGGATACTTGCTGCCGTCTGTGCGCAGGACGGGCAACTGACGGTAACCTCAGACTTGCCCGACGGTCTCTATCCGACCGGTGCCGTCGGTTTTCCGCCGGATCGGCTCTACGACGCAACGGTCAGCAGCGCCAAGATCAAGCCCCCCGCCCCTAAGCCCGCCACCCTCAAGCCCGCCGCCGTCAAGGCAGCCCCGCCGACAGAGCCAACACCCGCCATAGCCGAGCCCCCCAAATTCAGCCCCACCGAAGCGATGAAGGCCATGATCCGCGACAAGGTCAAGGCGGCGACAACTGCGGCGGCGGTCGCGGCGGCAACAAACCCGGGGCCGGCCAAGGTCATCGCCCCCATGATCTCAAAAGGGACCGGGACGATGAGCAATAATCGACTACGCGCCTTTTTTGCCGAAGTGCAGAATGATGTAAGTTTTTGTGCCGTGCTGAACGGGGACGGCAACGTCGAGGCGGTTGGCGGCAAGGAAAATGACGAACGTATTCTGGCTTTTGCATCCGATGTGATGACCGACCTTGATCACTGGCGTGACACGACGACCAAAGTGCTGTCGCAGGAACAGATCATCGTCATGAAGGCGGCAGGCATTCAGAACCAGTCGCTCGCGTATTTCAGCGCGGATTCCGGCGCTGTGATCGTGATTTTCCTCAATACCGATCTGTCGCGGATTTTTATGGTGGCAAACAAGTTTCTCGCGTCCAAAGGCAGTGCATGAGGGCATAGATCGCCCGAAAATTAGTAGTCGACAAGTCCAAAGCCTGCCGGAACTGGCAATGTCAGGACAGAAATAGGGTTCAATGATGAGTGAAGAGTGGGATAGTGTTTTTGAGATGCCGCCCTTGGGTGTTGACCTTGGGCATAGCAGGAAACAACTTCTGGCAGATCTGGATCTGGTGGCGGCACTTTCAGGTGGCACGCTGACGAAACGCGCGGCCGCAATCCGGGCCCGGGTGCGGAATTCGTCGATCCGGGTTGGCGTGATCGGGCAGGTGAAAGCAGGCAAGTCATCCACCATCAACGCGCTGACGCGGCGGGCGGGGCTGTTGCCGTCTGACGTGAACCCGTGGACCACGGTCGTCACGCGGCTGCACTTTGGTCATCCCACCGGCAAATCCTCAGGCGCGGTTTTTCGGTTTTTCAACGATGCGGAATGGGACCGTCTGGCCAACCGCGGCGGTCGTCTGGGCGAATTGACTGAAGGCCTGCTGGAAGATTACAAACGCGAAAAGCTGTCTGAACAGGTCAGCGCGATGCGGGCACGGGCCGAACAACGGTTGGGCGCAAAATTTGCCACACTGCTGGGCAAGGCCCACCGCTTTGACACGGTGACGACCGACCTTCTGACCCATTACGTGGCCGCAGGCGATGACCCGGATCAGGATGAACCCAACCCGACAGTGGGCCGTTATGCCGACATCACCCATTCTGCCGAGATCTTCTTTCCGCAGACTCCGTTTGGCTATCCGCTGACACTGATCGACACCCCCGGCGTCAATGATCCGCTGCTGATCCGTGAAGAAATCACCCAGCAAAGCATCGAAAACTGCGACCATTTTGTGGTGGTTCTGTCTGCCCATCAGACCTTGAACCGATCGGACATGCGCCTGATCCGTTTGTTGAAGGCGCTGAACCGCGATCGGTTTGTCGTATTCGTGAACCGGCTGGATGAAATCCGCGATCCGGCAGGCGAATTCGACAAGCTGCAGGACAAGTTGGTCGATCATCTGCGACGCGAACTGGACGGCAAGGATATCAGCGTCGTTCTGGGCAGTGCTGCCTGGGCCAATTTTGCCTTGACCGGGAACGAAGATCTGTTGAACCGCGACAGCCTTGCCCGGTTCGTTGACGCGCGGGGACTGGCCGAACCGGCCAAAGCCCTGGATCCGGCCGGGCACCTGATGGATCCTGCGCGTGCGCAGGCGTATCTCGCATCAGGCATGCAGCAACTGATGCAGGTCATTTCCGAAATGGTGATGACAGGCACCGCCGCACGCACCCTCGAAGAAGCCTCGGCCGACTTGTTTTCCGTGGTGCGCCAGGCGGTGGAGCGGGCCCAGATCCGCCTGACCCTCTCGGACGAAAGCGCCGATGACTTCAAACCGATTGCGACCATGGCTCAGATTTCCGACATGATTGAAATGGTGGACAGCCGGTCGCGCGATTGCCGCCAGTCCTTGACTGACGCCACGACCTCGGCCTTCGCGGCAATGCTGGGCGAAATGGCCGACACGGTGGAGCGTTTCAATCGCACGCAGGTCGATGACATCAGGGATGCGCTCAAACGCTCCCGGCGCAGTGGCGAAGTCACCTGCGACGTCGACCCGCTACGCCGCGCGCTGGAGGTGGTGATCGCCAACGGGTTTGAACGGCTGCGCACAAAACTGATCCGTGATGCGCGGATGTTTGAAAGTGCCGTGCGCAGTCAACTGCCAGAGGCCGTGGCCCAACGGATCAAATCCGTGCGTTTTGGCACAACTGCCCTATCCGTTCTTCAACCGCAGATGGACGCGCTGTCGCGGACGATTTCGGTGGAACTCTCGTTGTCCTGGCTCAGCCACATGTTCGGGGGAACCGTTCAAAAGGTCGAAAAAGTTCAGGAATCGATCTGGAACCAGTTCAAGGTGATCTGCACGGAAATCAAGGCGGTCAATCAGGCCGCAGTGATGACGGTGACAGACCGTTTGACGGAAGAATTCCGCAGCGATGCCGAAGCACAGCTGAAAGAGCTTGCAGCTTTGACCGCGACAGGCGATTTCTATTCCCCGGAAGAGGTGCAGAACCGCAAGGCTTTGCGCGAACAGGTGCAACGGGATCTTGTGACGGCGGAACGTTTGGTCGTGTCGTTGTCAAAGGCCCGGCCGCAAACGTCGGAAGATGAAGAAGCTGCATGACGATATCCTTTGAGGCAGACGCGGAAATCACGGCGCTGGAAGGCTTCTTGCAGAAAAGCAGCCAAGGGGCGCTGTCGAATCTGGATGGGATCGAAGATCTGCGAAACAGCGCGGAAAGCCTGCTGAAACGTGTCTCGTCACCGGTCCGCACAATGATTGCAGGCGAATTCAGTGCCGGAAAATCGACCCTGACAAACCTGCTGGTGGGCGAACGCCTGATCCCGACATCCGTGCTTGCCAGTTCGTTGCCGCCCATCGTGTTCCGGCACGGCGCAAAGGTGACGGCATCGGCCTGCTGGTGGGCGGGCAAGGAACCGCAGGCCTTTGAAGGCGCTGATTTCGATACGCTGATGACGGTGGACCCCGACTATATCGTGCTGACGGCACCAAACCCGATTCTCAAACGGGTGTCGATCTTTGACACGCCCGGCACAAGCGACCCCGACCGCGAAAGCGAGGTGCTGATCGAACTGTCAAGCCGGGCAGAAATGATCATCTGGTGCACGAACGCCGTTCAGGCGTGGCGCGAAAGCGAACGGCACATGTGGACGCAACTTTCGCCTGCGGTGACAAAAAACAGCCTGATGGCCGTGACGCATGTCGATCTGCCGTCGGTGCGTCAGGGCTATGGGCGCATCATGGCACGGCTGGTGAAAGAGGCGGGATCGCTGTTTCACGCCATTCTGCCAATCGATTCCCTGACGGCCATTGATTCGGCTCCGCGCGGCGTGGTGAAAGACGCGGAACGCTGGACACACAGTGGCGGGGCCGGGTTGGTCAAAGGGGTGATGGATCTGGCGGCATCGCTTCGCAAGGCGGATGTGATGGCCACCCGTGATCTGATCGCCTCGCGTCTGGCCCCGGCGATGGAACAGACCAGACCGTCGGAAAAGACCGCCGCGCCCAAGGCCGCTGCGGCCCGTCCCGCGGAACCCGTTGCCAAAGCCGAAGCCCCTGCCGCGGTGATCGCCCCGGTGCCACCTGCGACGCCCCCGGCGAAACCCAAACTGTCGGCGGCATCCGCGACGGAAAAACCAGCCCCGCGCGCGGCGGGTGGCCGGATGAACCCTTTGGCGGGTCTGGCGAAACTGAAAGAAAAAACACAGCGCTCCGCAGAAGATGCGGACCTCTCCGACGACCTGCCGGATGCGGCACCAACGCCCGAGGCGAAAGCCGCCGTTGAAGAATCGCCCGCACTGCAGGTCCCCGCCAGACCCGTCAACCGCCCGGCGCGGACCGAACCCCACCCTCTTCTGCTGGATTGGCAAGGCAAGGTTGCAGCACTGATCGCCCTGATCAAGGCCCATCCCGACCCGGAAGAAAGCGGCTTCATGCAGGCCGCCAGTGACACGATCATGGAATTGCTCGATGCCGTGTCCGCCCCGGGCGTTCTGCAACCCGACACGAACTGGCTGCTCGGCCAGTTTCAAGAGGCGCTGGACACCGTGATCATGATGCAGGTCGAAAGCGGCGATGACGTGCTCGAAGACGCGGCAATGCTGTTGCTGCAACTTTCGCGGGATCTGGCCTGCGTCGCAGACAGCACACCCTGACCCGCGCGGCATGACAGGCTGCCCCAACGGCCGGCTTTTCACCGGTTTCCACTTGCACGCTCCAGCGCAAAAACAACCTTTAGGTGTATGGCGGGCTCCTGTCGGCACCGCAGAGGTAAAGCCACAAGAATAAGGCAACTCTGGGTCACACCGCCAAACCGGCCATAAATCTTCTATATTACATATATTTTTCAATAATTTAAAAAAACACCCCGAAATGCGTCAGCCTTAGTTTTGCTCAATTCAGGTCAAACTCTCGCGCAACTTCCGCGTTATCATTTTCGTAATAAAGTCAGGTCCACAGTAGGGGCCTGCAAAAACGAAAGTTGTGGCGATTTGCGAACTGCGATTTCCGGTTCGGGTTTGTCAGGAAAAGGACAGAATGTTCACCGCCCAGCCCAATATCCTTGATGTTTTCGAAGAACAGATTGCCCTGCCCGGCAGCGCTTTGTCTGATGCACTCGGGCTTTTGTCACAACTGGCCAGCGGGCGGGGCGCCTGCATGTGCCTTGAACATCCCGACCACGGCATCACCGTCATCGCAGACGCGGCTTGGCATCACGATGGCGCAACCACTGTCCTGAACCGCCACAAACACGCGGTCTTCAGCCTGCAGGGACACGAAGGCTTTGACACGATTTCGGTTCTCGTGGGCCTTGCCGACGCGACTGAATTGCAGGCGATGAAAGACGATTGCGCGATTGCGGCTGCGGCAATCGGATTGGTGGCCTCCGTCTCGGCGGCAAACGCAATTCTGCAGGCACCGACGTATCAATTCGCAGCCTAGATCGCAGCACTGAACAACAAATCGGAATACACACAGCAAAGGTCGGGACGAAAAGATGATCGCGGGCAGTGCAGAACACAAGAAACATCGCGGGCCGTCCCTATATCTCAGCGCACCGCGCTTGACCGCCCTTCGCGAAGAATTGTCCACCCTGCAGACCGCCCTGCGCTGCATCCAGCCCCGTGTCGATCCCGCAGCCCTGCGTCTCGTGCGTCAGTTCCATGCCCAGCTTTCGGCATCCACCGCCATTCTGAACGTGTCGGGAACACCCGGCGCAGGCGTGTCCACCCTGACCCGGCTGCTGGCCGGGGATCAGGGCGGCCCGCCCCGGCGTGACGGCCAAACCGCAATCCACAGGCAAACCCGTGCGCCCGTTCTGCCCGTCCGCCTGACCGAACTTTCCGGCTTGACCGCCGCCCTGGACAAGACCCGCAGCCTGACCATCCGGCTTGCGGAAAACAATCTCGCCCTCGTCGTCCTGCGCGCCGACCGCTTGCTGGGGGCCATTGATTTTTCCCTCGTCCGATTGCTGCGCGAACAGATCCATCACCCGATGATCCTGTTTGTGAACCAGATCGACCTGCTGGATGATCCCGCGCCCGACATGGCCCGCATCCGCGCACAGATCGATGATCTGATCGCCCGCCATCATCAGGGCACTGCGCCCACCATCGTCTTTGGCAGCCTGTCCTGGGCCGAGGCGGCGCAATCGGGCCGTCTGTCCGCCTTGTCCGATGACGGAAAAGAGGCGCTGTTGGCCTTGGCTGAAGTGGCGGATGTATGCGGCGACGATCACGCGCCCAGCTTTGTGTGGAAACTGTCGGGCTTGCCGGATTTGATGGATGCCATCGGATTGGCGCTGGAAGAAAGCCCCCTGCGCCGGATGCTTGGCAAGATCCGCAAACATCTGCAGACGGCGCTGGCCGATCTCGATGTCGACAATCGCGGCATGGCTTTGGGCCTGGACCCCTCGCTCGCCGTGCAGCTTTCCGTGGCCGAGGTGACGCACCGATCCGACGCGCTGTCGCAGCGGCTGATCTTGGAAATGGACCGCCAGATCGACCATATCGTGGGTCAGGTGCAGACCCGCATCAACCGCGTCGGCAGCGATTATGCCCAACTGGAACTCGCCGATATGCAGCGCATGCTGGACGGGCCGGATGCACCGAACCAATGGGACATCGATCCCTTTCGGGTGCGCCTGCAACTGCGGTCGGCCTGTCTGGGGTTTGCCCAATCCTGCCGCGCCCTGACCGACCGGATGCTGCGCCGTGCAGCACGCGAATTTGCCACGCTATCGCGCGATTTGCTGGGGTCCGAAACCGGGCTGGCCGCCCCCGAAACAGCTCTTGGCACCTTTCTCTCCGTGCGCGCGCCCGATCTGCACAAACCAAACCCGGGCGTGTCCGAGGGCCCCTGGACATGGCGGCCCCGGTCAAACCAGACCCGCCCCACCCGCCTGCGCGATTTCAAGTCCCACTTGAACCTGAAAATCGCCTCCCTTCTGCGCGAGGCTGAAGATCGCCAGATCAGCGCACCCACCAAGGCCATGCGCGACCGTTTGCAAGACTGCCTGCGTCAGCAATCCGAGGCGTTGATCGCCCTCGCCGCGACAGGTGCCGGGGCGGCGCAGGATAGCACCCTCTCCGTGCCATTCCGGGGGACGACCAGCGCGCCAGCCACCGCCCGGTCTTTGACGGTCACCGAACCCACGGGCGGGGCCACAGCTTTGCCCAAATCGCAGGACAATTAGATGCACGGGGATGGGGCGTTGCCAATCCTGTTGTGCTGTTGGCCCGAACGCGGGCGTGTAAGGGGTGACCATTCATGAAAAGCGATCTTTCATCAGCGTTCGATGCCGAAGAAAAGGCCGTCATCTGCGACCGCCCCAATCGGGCGGGGCGGGACAGCGCACGGCGCAAACCCCGCCCCAGCGCGGAAGACGCGGCCCAGCAGATGGATCATCTGGTGAACCAACTGAACACCCTGATCGCCGAACGCGAAGGCGGGATCGACCGCGCCGCCCTTTTGTCAGCCCCCAAGACGGACACCCCCACCGCAAAACCCGGTATCCTGTCGCGGATTTTTCGATCCTGACCGGACGCGTGCCCTCGCCCTCAATAAGGGGCCACGCCCCGCAACCGTTCCGACCTGCGCCGCAAAAGTTCGACAGTGGCCAAAAGCAGGATCGAGATGATCACCAGTATCGTCGCCACCGACAGGATGGCAGGGCTGATCTGTTCGCGGATCCCGTTCCACATCTGACGCGGCAGGGTCTGCTGATCCGGCGCCCCAAGAAAGATCACCATGACCACTTCGTCCCACGAAGTGACAAAGGCGAACAGCGCACCTGACACCACGCCGGGCAGGATCAGGGGCATGATCACCTTGAAAAAGGTGGTCGAAGGCGACGCGCCCAGCGACGCCGATGCACGGGTCAAAGATTGATCAAACCCGACCAGCGTGGCGGTGACCGTGATGATCACGAACGGAATGCCCAAGGTCGCATGCGCAAGGATGACACCCAGATACTTGCCCGTCAGCCGGAAACAGGCCGGTTCCACACCAGCCCACGCGATGACGCCGCAGGGGTTGGAATAGAAAAAGAACAGGCCGGTCGCGGTGATGATCACCGGCACGATCATCGGTGAAATCAGGATGGCCATGATGGTCTTGCGATAGGGCATTTCCGCCCGGCTGAGGCCCAGCGCGGCAAGCGTGCCCAAAGCGGTCGCAAGAACGGTCGAAAACAACCCGATCCAGATCGAGTTTTTCGCAGCCCGCACCCAGGTGGCATTGTTCCAGACATCCGACCACCAGCTGCTGTCACGGGGCAGTTCGGGGTTGGCCATGCC
>JANMDH010000492.1:0-3700 GCA_031376195.1 Gemmobacter sp.
GCCGTGATCGTCGTCCCGTGGTAATCCCGCTCCCGGAACAGGATCTTCGATTTCCGCCCCCCGTGGTGCCGGTGCGAGATTTGCCGCACCATCTTGAACACCTTCTCGTTCGCCTCCGACCCTGAGTTCGAATAATAGACCCGTGCCATCCCCGGCATCTTCTCGATCAGGCGCTTTGCGAACATCGAACCCGGAATACTGCCCGCCGCCCCCGCGAAATAGTTCAGCTTGATCAACTGATCCCGCACCGCGTTCGCAATCGACTCCCGCCCATAGCCCACGTTTACCGTCCAGACCCCGCCCGACACCGCGTCCAGATGCTCTTTTCCCCGCGCATCCCACACCCGCATCCCCCGGCCTTCCACGATCACCCGCGGGTCCACCGTTTCATACTGCTTGTGCTGGCTCAGGTGATGCCAGACATGCGCCCGGTCCGCCTCGATCACGTCTTGGATGTCGTTGATCATGCCGTCCATCATGTCCGCCTTTCCAGATTGCCCGATTTCAAGGCCCCGACTCCCGCGACCGCCCGTAATTCTGCAACTGTCAGGGATTGCCCGCCCTTGCCGTAGGGCCAGCGCGCCTGCACGCATAGTGCCAGATGAAATATCCTTTGTGACAATCATCCGGGCCGACGAAAACTCTGGCCACCCGTTCGGCAGGCACCCAAGGCGTGACGCTTTCTTTGCCACATCGACGAATACATGCAGACAAACTGCAATCCTCGCGTAACAAATGTATGGCAGCCCGGAAAATCGGGCGCGGTCCACCATGGAGAATGAAAAAATGACCCTACGGAAAACCCTGATGGGCGCGGTTGCCGCGGCAACCCTGCTGGGCGGCGCGAACGCGGCCTTTGCCCTTGAAGAAATCACGGTCGGCTATTTCCTCGAATGGCCGATGCCCTTTGAATTTGCCAAGGTCAACGGCACGTACGAGGCGGAAATGGGCGTCAAGATCAACTGGCGCGCGTTCGAGACGGGCACCGCCATGTCGGCAGCCATGGCCTCGGGCGATGTGCAACTGTCCGTCAGCCAGGGCGTCCCCCCTCTCGTGATCGCAACCAGCGCGGGCCAGGACCTGCAGGCCCTCGACGTGGCCGTCATCTATGCCGACAATGACAACTGCGTCGTGCGCACCGATCTGGAAATTACAAAGGACAACGCCGCCGAACTCGCAGGCAAGAAGGTGGCCCTGCCCATCGGTTCCGCCGCCCATTACGGCTTCCTGAAGCAAATGGAACATTTCGGCGTTGACCCCACCTCGATGGAAATTGTCGACATGTCCCCCCCAGACGGCGCTGCCGCCTTTGCCCAAGGCGGCCTTGATATGGTCTGTGGCTGGGGCGGCGCACTGCGCCGCATGAAGGAACACGGCAACGTCCTGCTGACCGGTCTGGAAAAAGAGGAACTTGGCATTCTGGTGTTCGACGTCACCTCCGCCCCCGCCTCTTTCGTCGCGGAAAATCCCGATCTGGTGGCGAAATTCCTGAAAATCACCGCAGATGCCAATGCCATGTGGGCCGATCCTGCCAAACAGGCCGAAATGCTGCCCGTGATCGCCAAGGACGCCGGCATGGACGAGGCGGCAACCGCCGAAACCATGGCGACCTTCGTGTTCCCCACACTCGAAGATCAGCTCAGCGCGAAATGGCTCGGCGGCGGCGTGCAGTCCTACCTGAAGGGCGTCTCCGGCGTCTTCGTCGATACCGGCAACATTCCCGCCGCCCTTGATACCTACGATTCGGCCATCAACCCCGGCCCGCTGACCGCCGCTGGTGCCATGTAAACCCGACTGCGGGCCATCCGGCACAGCCGGATGGCCCGGACAACGCATCCTTATCCCGGGGGTTTCATGACGGGCCTGATCATCGACTCCCTTTCCATGCGCTTTGATCTGCCCGATGGCGGATCGGTGCAGGCCCTGCAGGACATCAACCTCGATCTCAAAGCCGGCGAACTCCTCTCCGTTCTCGGCCCCTCCGGCTGTGGCACGACCACCCTCCTCAATATCCTCGCAGGTTTTCTCGCCCCCACCTCCGGCAAGGTTCTGCTCAACGACAAACGCGTCAAAGGCCCCGGCCCCGAACGCGGCATGGTGTTCCAGCAGGGCGCGCTATTTGAATGGATGTCCGTGCGCCGGAACGTCGATTTCGGCCCCCGCATGAAAGGCATGCCGAAACCCGAACGCGACCGCATCACCGATCACCTTCTCGACATCGTCGGCCTTGCCGATTTCAAGGAAAAGGCCGTCTACGAACTCTCCGGCGGCATGCAGCAGCGCGTCGCCCTCGCCCGCTGTCTCGCCAATGACCCCGACGTGATCCTGATGGATGAACCCTTGGGCGCGCTCGACGCCCTTACCCGGGAAAAGATGCAGGGGCTGATCCTGAAACTCTGGAAAGAAACCGGAAAAACCGTGGTCCTGATCACCCATTCCGTCGAAGAGGCGCTGTTGCTCGGCGAACGCCTGCTCGTCATGGCCCCCCGCCCGGGCCGCATGTTCAAGGAATACCGCCTGCCCTTTGCCGAACGCGGCGTGTCCGCCGACCTGCGCGAGGTCAAGAAATCCGACGGTTTTGCCGATGTGCGCGAAGAAATCCTCGGCATGATCTGGGGGATGGAAGAAGAAATCATGGGCCGCAAGGATACCGCCGCTTGACCGTCCTCGTCCTTTACATCGCCATCTTTGTCCTTGGATTTTTCGCCACGCGCCTGTTTCGCCGCAGACAGCAGCGCCATGATCTCACCAGCCTGAAAACCGTCACCTTCGGCGACGAATCCGCCATTCGCCCAGACCGGGCGGCCTCTGTCATGTCGATCCTGTCGATCTTTCTGATCTGGGGGGCCTTCACCGGGTCCGTCCTCACACCGCTGCATGTGCCCGGCCCGTTCAAGGGCACCACCAGTTTCGATTACACCGCAACAGCGCCTGATGGCACAACTGACGATGCCAAGGTCACCGTGCTGGTCCATAACCTCACCGAGAAACCCGTCGCACCCGACACCGTGCCCAGCACGACCTTTGCCCAGGATGACGCCGTGACCGTCGGCGCATGGCGGTCAGTCCTGATCAAGCCGGTGGAAAACGACACCCTGCAAAGCGCCCGCGTCACCGCCATCAACGGCCAGCCCATATTGCCCGACGTGCCCGTCAAGGTCGACAACGGCCGCCTCGTCCTGACCCCCAAGGGGTCCCTGAATTTTGAACCCTACAAGGGCTGGCAGATGGAACCGATCTGGCTCCCCTCCCCCGAGGCGGTGGCCGCACGGTTCATGGAAATTGCCACGAACGGCTATCAGAACACCTCGCTGTGGGAACACCTTGGCGCGTCCCTGACCCGGGTTCTCGCGGGATTTGTGCTTGGCTCCATCGTCGGCATCCCCTTGGGCTATGCCATGGGCCTGTCCGGCTGGTTCCGGGGCTGGTTCGACCCGATCGTCGAATTCATGCGCCCCGTCCCGCCGCTCGCCCTGATCCCGCTCGTGATCATCTGGTTCGGCATCTGGGAACAGGGCAAGATCGTTTTGCTGTTCCTCGCCGCCCTGTGGATCATGGTCATCGCCGCGCGCTCCGGCGTCTCCGGCGTGCGCCTGTCCAAAATCCACAGGGCGGCAAGGAACAGCAGCACGATCTTGCCCTGTTCCCAGATGCCGAACCAGATGATCACGAGCGGGATCAGGGCAAGCGGCGGGACGGG
>JANMDH010000499.1:0-6213 GCA_031376195.1 Gemmobacter sp.
CGGTCACCAAAGGCAGCTTATGATCAACTGGCAGCCGCACTGGGGCGCAATCCGTCGGTGATCTTTGCCAGGCGTCGGGTGAAATGTGGCTGGGGAGAATGGAGCCTGGTCGAGGCGACCTTGCAGGCCTTGTCGGCCGCCGTGGATGCCTTTCCAAGGGCGACGCATTTCTACATGCTGTCGGGCGATTGCATGCCGATCAAATCAGCGGCCTTTGTGCATGCATTTCTGGACGGGGATGATGCCGATTACATCGAGAGTTTTGATTTTTTTGCATCGGACTGGATCAAGACGGGGATCAAGGCGGAACGGCTGATCTATCGGCACTACTTCAATGAACGACGGCAGAAATGGTGGTTCTACACGTCGATGGCGCTGCAAAAACGGTTCGGCTGGGCGCGGGCCGTGCCTGCCGATCTGTCCATTCAGATCGGCAGCCAATGGTGGTGCCTGCGCCGCAGAACGGTGGAGGCACTGCTGGAATTCACGCACGCACGGGCCGATGTGATGCGGTTCTTCCGCACGACATGGATCCCGGACGAGACGTTCTTTCAGACCTTGGTGCGCCATCTGGTGCCGGACCGTGAAATCCAGACCCGCACGCTGACCTTTCTGATGTTCACCGATTATGGGATGCCCGTCACACTCTACAATGACCACTATGATCTTCTGCTGTCGCAAGACTATCTTTTTGCACGCAAAATTTCGGCCGAGGCGGTGGAACTGAAGGCAACCCTCGGGCGGCTTTATGCGTCCGACAAGATGAATTTCGCGATTTCCAGCGAAGGGCGCAACCTGTTCCGGTTCCTGACGGGTCGGGGGCGGCAGGGGCGTCGCTTTGGGCGTCGCTTCTGGGAGCGGGAGGCGAGTTTGGGCCGGGACAGGCAGTTGCTTATTTTGGCGTGCAAGAAATGGCATGTGGCAAAGCGGCTGGCGGAACGGATCGGGCAGGTGACGGGCACGGCGACGGTGGATTATCTGTTCGACGAGGCGGAAACGGCGCTGCCTGATCTGGGGGGCATCGACAGCAATCTGGCGAAACGCACGCGGCACAGGCGGTCCGTCATGCGCCTGATCTATACGGCACGGGGAACGGATCGGGTGGTGATCTGCGTTGATCTGGCGAACATAGATGTGATTGCGGATTTCCACGCCGACAAGGCCGATGTGCGGCTGTTGGAAATCGACTGCGATTTTACCGACGATTACCTTCTGGGCCATGCGCGGCGTGTGGGTCTGGCGGGCGCCGATACGCCTGTGGAAACGGTGGCCCATTTGTTGCCGACGCTGCGCAATGACATCGGATTTGAAAGCGAACGGATCCGGGATGCCGGGTTCCGGCAGGCGGGACGGATGCGGCAATCGGCATCCGTGTCGGAAAACGCCCTGGCCTTGGCGGCGTTTCTTGATATTCCGGCGGATCAGGCGCGCAATATTGCGGAAACCGATTACATATTTGTGGATTGATCGACATGGCACAGACCTATGACCCGACCAACATCTTCGCCCGCATCCTGCGGGGGGAAATTCCCAACAATACGGTGCTGGATACGGCGTTCAGCCTGGCCTTTCATGACGTTGCGCCGCAGGCACCGGTGCATGTGCTGGTGATTCCGAAAGGCGAATATGCGACCTTCGGCGGGTTCGCGCAGAACGCAAGCGAGGCAGAGATTGCGGATTTTCATCGGACCTGCGCGCAGGTGATCGGCCTGTTCGATCTGGATCAGGGCTACCGGGTGATCAGCAATGCAGGCCTGCTGGGGCGGCAGGAAGTGCCGCATTATCATCTTCACATCCTTGGCGGGCAGGATCTGGGGCCGATGCTGACGCGCGCCTGAAAAGCGCAGGTTCCGGGTCGCAAGGTTTGGCCCGATTGTTATTCTGGCAGGATCAACCGAGGGAGCCCTGCCATGACAGTCCGTTTTACCCCAATCCCGACAGACCTCGTGCGCGCTTATCAGGCGGGCGGTGTCGATGCCAACGGTCAGGTGCCGGAATGGGCCGTGTCGGATGGGCAGGCCAACCCCTGCCGCCATTGTCTGAAGATGATCCCGAACGGCGCGGTGATGCTGATCCTCGCGCATCGGCCCTTTCCTGCGCCCCAACCCTATGCCGAACTGGGGCCGATTTTTCTATGTGCCAAAGCCTGTGCGGCGGGTGGTGGCGCGGGTGTTCCGCAGGTGATGGAAAGCCCGGACTACATCCTGCGCGGTTACGGCGCGAATGACCGGATCGTCTACGGAACCGGGGCGGTCGTGCCGACGGACACGATCATGCGCGAAGCGGAGAGGCGTCTTGCCGACCCGCATGTGGCCTATCTGCATGTCCGCTCGGCACGGAACAACTGCTATCAGGTCCGCATCGACCGCGCGTGATCTAAAAATTTTCGACGAAAATTTTTAGATGGGATAGCGCTTCGATCATGGCGGAAAAAATGATCGCAGCTATTCCAACGGGCAGTCGAACCCATTGGCCCAAAACGGCGCCTGACGTGGAAAGCCGATGCTGTGACCCGGCAGTTCGATCACAAATCCGCCATTGGCCCAACCCCAGGTGCCCAGACCGAACACCTCGGACTTGGCCACGCAATCGTTTCCCAGAAAGACCACATCAATCATGTCCTGATCCCGTGTCCCTGCGTCATCCGTGACGGGCAAAGTCAGCACCTCACGCGACATGATCAGCGCCCCATCCTTGGCGGTAGAGGCTACGTATTCCGTGCCGTCAGACGTGGCATAGACATCTTCCTGCGCCACAGCGGCTGTTGCCAGCACAACGGTCAAGATCGCCAATCCAAAACGTTTCATCATATCCGTACTTGTCAAACTCAATGCGCCGCCGCCCAGTTCGCGCCCTTGCCCGCCTCCACCGTCAGCGCAACCGACAGTTTCACCGCTGGGTCGGCCGCCCCCTCCATCACATCCTTCGCAACGCTGATCAGCCGGTCAACCGCATCCTCGGCCACTTCGAACAGCAACTCGTCATGCACCTGCAGCAGCATCTTCGCATCAATCCCCGCAATCGCCCCCGGCATCCGGATCATCGCCCGCCGGATCACATCCGCCGCCGTTCCCTGGATCGGCGCGTTGATTGCCGCACGTTTGGCAAACCCCGCGCCGGGCCCTTTCGCGTTGATTTCCGGCGTGTGGATTTTCCGCCCGAACAGGGTCTGCACATAGCCTTTTTCCTGCGCGCCCTTGATCGTCGTGTTCATGTATTCCCTGATCCCCGGAAACCGCTCGAAATAGCGGTCGATGAACCCCTGCGCCTCGGCCCGCGGGATGCGCAGGTTACGCGCAAGGCCGAACCCGGAAATCCCGTAGATCACCCCGAAATTGATCGCCTTGGCCTGACGGCGGATATGGGGCGTCATCTGGTCCAGCGGCACGTTGAACATTTCCGACGCCGTCATCGCGTGAATGTCCAACCCGTCGCGGAACGCTTGTTTCAGCGCCGGAATATCCGCGATATGCGCCAAAATACGCAACTCGATCTGGCTGTAATCCAGACTTACCAGAACCCGCCCCTTCGGTGCCACAAACGCCTCGCGAATACGGCGCCCTTCTTCCGTCCGCACCGGGATGTTCTGCAGGTTCGGATCGGTGGACGACAACCGCCCCGTCACCGCCCCGGTAATCGAATAACTGGTATGAACCCGCCCCGTATCTGAATTAATGTGATCCTGCAGAGCATCTGTGTAGGTCGATTTCAGTTTCGCCAACTGCCGCCAGTCCAGCACCAGACCCGGCAGATGATGTTCCGTCGCCAGATCCTCCAGAATATCCGCCCCGGTTGCATAGGCCCCCGTCTTGCCCTTTTCACCCCCCGGCAGTTTCAGCTTGTCGAACAGGATTTCGCCCAGCTGTTTTGGCGATCCCACGTTGAACGGCACCCCCGCCGCCTCTTGAATCTCCGCCTCCAGCCCTGCCATCTTCTGCGCAAAGGCGTTCGACATCCGGCTTAACGTGTCCCGGTCCACCTGAATTCCGTGCATTTCCATTTCCGCCAGTACCGGCACCAGCGGGCGCTCCAGCGTTTCATAGACGGTCGTCACCTGCGCCCGGTGCAGGTTCGGTTTGAACTTCTGCCACAGACGCAAGGTGACATCCGCATCTTCCGCCGCGTATTTCACCGCGTCGTCAATGCCCACGCGGTCAAAAGTCACCTGTGTCTTGCCTGACCCCAGCAGCGATTTGATCGGGATCGGCTGATGGTTCAGATACTTGTCCGACAGCTGATCCATCCCGTGGTTGTGCAGCCCTGCATACATCGCCGCCGACATCAGCATCGTGTCGTCAATCGGGTCGACCCTGATGCCGTGGCGCGCAAAAATCTTGGCGTCGTATTTCATGTTCTGCCCGATCTTCAGAATCGCCGGGTCTTCCAGAACAGGCTTAAGCGCGGCCAATACGGCGTCCATCGGCAGTTGCCCCTCCGTCAGTTCCGCCGATCCGAACAGATCGCCCCCGCCCTGCCGGTGGCCCAGCGGGATGTAAGCCGCGCGCCCCGCCTCCACGCACAGCGAAATGCCCACCAGTTCGGCCCGCATTTCATCCAGACTGGTCGTTTCCGTATCCACCGCCACATGCCCGATGTTGCGGATATGCGCGATCCACGCCTCCAGCGCCGCCATATCGCGAATGCCTTCATAGGCACTGTGATCAAAAGGCAGGGTCGGCGCGGTTTCTGCCTGCGGCTCCGCCTCGGGTGCGGCGGGGGCAACAACCCCCATTGTTTCCGACACCCGCCGCGTCAGGGTCCGAAACTCCATCAGGTTCAGGAATTCCATCAGCCGCTCTGGTGCCGGTTCCTGCAGTTCCAGACTGTCCAGCGTGAAATCCAGCGGTGTTTCGCAATCCAGTTGCACCAGACGTTTGGAAATGCGGATCAGGTCCGCGTTATCAACCAGAGACTCCCGCCGTTTGTCCTGTTTGATTTCACCCGCCCGCGCCAGCAGGGTTTCCAGATCACCGTATTCGTGGATCAGCAGCGCCGCCGTCTTCGCCCCGATCCCCGGTGCCCCCGGCACGTTATCGACCGAATCCCCAGACAGTGCCTGCACATCCACCACCCGGTCGGGGGCCACCCCGAATTTCTCGAATTCCTCGTCCGGGCCGATGCGTTTGTTCTTCATCGGGTCCATCATATCGACCCCATTACCCACCAGCTGCATCAGATCCTTGTCCGACGACACGATGGTCACCCGCCCCCCCGCATTCCGCGCCTGGCAGGACAGGGTGGCGATGATGTCGTCCGCCTCATACCCCTCGATCTCGATCGACGGAATGCTGAAGGCGCGGGTCGCATCGCGGGTCAGGGGAAACTGCGGGCGCAGGTCTTCGGGCAGTTCGGGCCGGTTCGCCTTGTAGGCGGGATAAATGTCATTGCGAAAGGTTTTCGACGAATGGTCAAAGATCACCGCCAGATGCGTGGCCGCATCCGGGCCTTTGTTTTCAGAAATATAGCGGAACAGGATATTACAGAACCCGGCCACCGCCCCGATGGGCAGCCCATCAGACTTGCGGGTCAGCGGCGGCAGCGCATGATACGCGCGAAAGATATAGGCCGACCCGTCGATCAGGTGCAGATGATGTCCCTTGCCGAATGTGCCGGTCATTGCGTAGTCTCCCCCAAGAATTCTCGACCGGAGTCTTGCCATGTTCCTGCGTCTGCTGCCACCCATGCTGTGCGCCCTGCCCCTGCCCGCGATGGCCCAAGATGTGCCTTGCGACCTTTACAGTGGAGCGGAGGCCTGCGTGCCGGTTTTGGCCTGTGTGGGCGACAAGGGGCTATGGTTTGACGGGCGGGCCTATGGGTCCGGTCCTGGAAGGATCGAAGGAGTGCTGAGCGACGGCACCACTTGTACGGGCACCTTGAAGGCCCGCAACATATTTGGCCTTGGTCAATCTGACCTCTATTGCGGGGACCGTCGTCAGGCCCGGATTTTCTATACTTATCGAGACGGCAGCACAGGCACCGCAACAGGTGGCGGGCGTTCCAGCAGGGGTGAGGTAATCAAGGCTTGGGCAGGAGATGCGATCGGAACCTATCTGGCCCGTAAGAACGGTCAGGAAAGCCTGCCCTGCGCAGGCGGAGACATCCCGCTCGGTTAATGCCTGAACCGCCAGATAGACAAACGCACCGCATACGGTGACGGTGTCCAGCGCCCGAAGGGCACCCCCGCTTTTGCCATCAGCTCTGATACCCATACAT
>JANMDH010000541.1:0-6794 GCA_031376195.1 Gemmobacter sp.
CCTGCGAATGGCGTTCAATCGGCCATGCGCGACCTTGCGCTTCCGTCCGCCTTTGGCATCGTAGCGGCTTGCTTTCGGAGTGCCTCATCAGTGGCATTTCCATTTCGCCCCGGCGGAGGCCGGGGCCTCGAGTCTTGAAACAAAAACATCTGGATATTGGCCCCTGCCTGGACGGGCGGGATTAAAGACTGCGACGGATCAGACGCAAATGGCCCCAACTGGATGTCAATGTATCACAGCGCCATCCATTCACAGTGCACCCCCGGTCCGCCTCTGTCAAAAGACATGCTCCGGGGGTCAGTCCTTCTGGCGCACCGTCCGGAAACCTCCTCACTCAAAACACCCCGCACGCCCGTCCGCACGGATCGTCTCCGCCCCGTCCAGAACCTGCCCCGCACGCCGGCGCACCTGCGGCCCCGGCCTTGCCGGATCGCGGTCCTTCGGGTCGGGCAGCACTGCCGCCAGCCGCGCCGCCTGCACCCCGAAGATGCCTTCCCCGAATTCCGCCACGTTCAGATACACTGTCAGCACCCGCCGCTTGGTCCACACCAGTTCCACCACCGGGGTCAGCACCGCCTCCGCTGCCTTGCGCAACCAGTTCCGGCCCTGCCACAGGAACACGTTCTTCACCGTCTGCTGCGTCAGGGTTGATGCCCCCCGCCCGCTGCCTTCGTCCAGCGCCGCCCGGATTGCCCCCATGTCAAACCCCCAGTGCAGGCAGAAATTCGCATCCTCCGCCGCCACCACGGACCGCGCCATAACGGGCGCGATCTCGTCCATCGACACCCAGTCCTTCTCAATCCCGCCCAGACGGATGCTTTCCTGCAGCTGATAGAAATTGATCGGCGGCGGCACCACGGCAAAGATCAGGATCAGCGCCAGAAACAGCCCCGCGACGCCCATCAGCACCCGACCCACCAACCGCAAGCCCCGGCGCAGCGGTCGCATCACGACCACCTCTGCCACCGGGGCCGCCTTCTTCTTTCTCGTCCGGGTCCTGCCTGTCATGCCTCAGCTTTGACGCGGCGCCGCACCCGCCGTCAAGGTGCAGCGCCTATTTCCGCCCACCGCCCAGCTGATCTGCCGTCGGTGCCAGCGGCTTTATCTGCTCGAACAGATCGCGCAGCGCCTGATCCGCGTCCTTTGACAGCGATGTCTGGATCACCCGCCCCTTGGAACGGAACGCCTCCAGCCGTTCCAGCACCTTGTCGCCCGTCATCTTGCGGATCAGCACGCCAACCGCCGACCCGCCCTTGTCCAGGCTTTTGCCCACGTCTTTCAGGAAATCGTCGTTGATCCCCACATCCGACAACCTGCCCGAAATCGCCCCCGCCCCCGCGCCCACAGCCGCCCCGAGAATCGGATTCAGAAACAAAAGGCCGATCAGCGCCCCCCAGAAACCGCCCCCCACTGCCCCTGCCGTCGTCAGGTTCACCGCCTGATGCAGTTTCACATCGCCATCCGCCTCGCGCGTGACGATCACCACATCCTCCATCTCGATCAGATATTCCCTTTGCAGCGCCACAAGCGCCGCCCGCGCCTCGAACGCAGTTGCCTCATCCGGAAAGGCGATGATGATCAGATCTGACATGGGCTTGTTTCCTCCCGCTTGTGAAAAGGTATTTGGTGCATCCTATCACATCCAAAGCGGTTTGGGGCAGAAGATCAACCCCCCAGCAGCGTCACATCGTACGTCAAAGACAAACCGAAATAGCCCTTCAGGTCCGACCCGTCGTAATACCGCAGGTCCACCGCCGACGCCTCCGTCAGCGCATAGGTCACCCCCAGATCCCATTCCCGCGTCGCCTGCGCCGCATCTGCGTCAAACACCCCGAAGTTTCCGGAAACCGCCGTCTTGCCGGACAGATGATATTCCGCCCCCAGCGAATTGCTGGTTTCGGACAATTCGGGGTTCACGATCAGCTCCGTCTACAAATCCACCGCTTCCCCAAGCGACTGCGCAAGCGACAGCGTCACCTCGCCGCAACAATCCCCCCCGTCATTCGGATGGATAAGGCGCGCATAAGAAAGGTCGTAACTGAACCCCCTGTCCGTTTCCCCCCGATACCCTGCAGTCAACTCGATCTCGTCCGCCGCTGCATCGTTAGATAAAAGCCCCATCGCACCGACGTAAAAGCCCTTTTTCTCCACCTCGACATGCACGCTTAATTCCTGGGTTGATCCGCTGGATGGAAAGGTCAGTTCCACCTCTCCCCCCCCCAGAACCGTCAGGCCGCTGGTCGTTCCGGCTGAAGCCCCCTCCTCATGCTCTTCTGCCATCGCGATCAGCGGTCCCGCCAGAATCCACAGCGATGTGGCCAGACTGACCTGCGTCATCCTGCCCCAACCCCAGCCCGTTTTGGTTTCGCTCATGTCGTCCCCTCGTTTTTGATCACTGATAAGATCGGCTTCCGTCGTGCCGCACTTTCCGAAACCTCAAACAGGCTTTCAAGGAAATAGGCCGAAAGTTCCGCCCGCCCGGACAATCCCGACTTGCGATAGATGGATTGTGCCTGCTGACGGATCGTCGCTTCCGACGTCTCCCGCGCGATGGCGATTTCCTTCAGCGATGCCCCTTTCAGCATCAGACCCGCCACGTCCAACTCTGCCGCCGTCAACCGCCACTGCCGGAACTGATCCTCAATCGCCTGTCCCAGCGCCGCGATTTCCGTCCGCCGTTCGGCCCGCCACGCATCGCCCTGCGCCATCGACCGCGACAGGTTGTTCGTCAACGCCACCTGACTTTCGCGCAAATCGATCAGGCCGTGAACCGTCCACGCCACCACACCCATCGCCGCGACCAGAATCAACTTTTCGGCCATGTCGACCGCTACTTCCCCCCAGGGCGGGAACGCAGGCTCTTGCAGCAGATCCATGATCGTCAGCCCCAGGATGACAACCGCCATCAGGCTGATCAGCACCATCAGTCGTTTGGCGGGCATGATCGCTCCTCCCTGCAATACTGCATCATCGGGGCAGGCTATCCGCAGGCCGGACGGCCCTGCAATCCACCATATGCGATACGGCAGGTCTGTCCAGCATCAGGCGGATTTCCGGGCCTCATCCGTCGGCGCATCGTTCAGGGGTTCACTGCACACCCCGAAAGGAACTGTATCATGACCCGTCTGCACATCCCGACACTTTGCCTGATCACCGGCCTTGCCGCGCCGTTCGCGGCCTATGCCGCCGACCCGGTTCTGCCTGCCTTCGATGCCGCACATTTCACTGCGCCCAAACCCAACCCCTACTTTCCCCTCGACATCGGAACCAGTCGCACCCTTCTGGGCACCCGCACCGACGGCGACCCCGTGATCGAACATGCCGTGCTTACCGTTCAGGGCCCCGGTCCCATCATCCTCGGGGTGCCGACCGTGCTCGTGCTCGACGAAGCGTTCGAGGGCGGGGTTCTGGTGGAACGTACCTTCGATTACTTCGCCGCCGATCAGGATGGCAATATCTGGTACTTCGGCGAAGATGTGACCAACTTCCGCTATGACGATGCGGGCAAACTGACAGGCACTGATAGCAAATCCGCTTGGCGCGCCGGGATCAATGATGCCTTGCCGGGCATTTCCGTGGCGGGCACGCCCACCGTGGGTCTGACCCTGTTTCAGGAACACGCCCCCACGGATGAAGCGATGGATTATGCCGAGGTTGTGGCGATTGATCTTGAAATCACCGGGCCGTCGGGCACCTACAAGGACGTGCTGAAAACGTTTGAGGCAAGCACCGCCGACCCCGACCTGCGCGAATACAAATACTACGCCCCCGGCGCAGGCATGATCCGCGCCGACGAAGAATTGACCGCGGCGCTGGACAACCCCGCAATCGTGGTCGAACTGCAGCCCTGAACGTCCCTGCTGGCCTGCAAAACCGCCCCCGGCGCAGCCTGCTGCGCCGAGGGTTCCTGCCCGCGCCTGCATCATTCTTGCCAATTCTTGCCAAACGTCCTAAGCTGTAGGCATGACAACCATGAACATTTCCCTCCCCGACGACATGAAAGCCTGGATCGACGCGCAGGTCGCGGCCCGTGGCTTCATGACCTCCAGCGAATTCATCCGCGATCTGGTGCGCCGCGAAAAAGACATCGCTGATTTCCGCGCGCTTATTCAGGAAGGGCTGGATTCAGGCGATCCGATCCCGGCGGATGAAGTCATGGCCGGATTGCGTGCCAAAATCGCTGCGGCGAAATGATCCGCGCGATCATCGCGCCAAGCGCGTCTGATGATCTCGGCCGGATCGTAGACTATTTTCTGGTTGAGGCAGGCGTTGAGGTTGCAACTACTTTCTTGACTGCGTGGGATCGCGCCTTGACCCATATTGAGACCCACCCCGATAGTGGATCACTCCGCTTATCCGAAGTGACCCAAACAAAAGGGCTGCGGGCTTGGCCCGTCAAAGGCTTTCCTCATATCGCACTTTATCGGCGAATAGCTGGCCAGATCACGGTCCTCCGCGTCCTGCACACCGCCCGCGACATCCCTGCCACCCTGCAGGAAGAATAACCCCTAGTCCGCGGGCTCCCTTACTCCGCCGGAACCGCCCGCGCTTCGTCGCTTAACGGATGCGCCAGATGCACCAGCATTTCCTTCGGGCAGACCTGCAGGAAATTCGCGCGTTCTGCTGCCCAGTTCGCAAGGATCATACCTGCCTTCACGCTGCCGGTTTCCGCCGCATACCGACAGCAGGAAAAAGGCATTTGCCTACTATTGCAACACTTGCTATTCATGCTAAGTCTAGCCTGCAAGCAAAGGGGAAAAGCCATGCACCTCACCCTGCGCCGCCGTCGATCCCTGCCAGACGGTCGTATTGAAACCTACACGCCCATGTTGAATGTCGATGGTTATTACATCATGGCGGACCGCGTGGTTGATCCTCAGCACAACAAGGCCGTCAATCAGTTTTTCGTGAAAGACATCACTGCCGTAGCGGCCCGCCTGCGCGCGGGTGGCGTGTCGCTGCGGATGCGCGGTGACATAACCGGCCAACCCAACCTGATCAGCGCGAGCGAGATTGAAATTGTCGGCGGCCCGGAAGACGACCCCTTCACCACCTTCACCGAATGGTCGGGCGAGGCTGACAATGCAGCCTTCGGTAACCTGTGATCCTGCGCCCGTTTTCTGTCGTCGTCGTGCCGTTCCCCTACAGCGACCGGCTGGCAGACAAACGACGCCCTGCCCTCGTCGTTTCAAACATCGACCTTCCGGACATTCTGGGCAGGGTGTGGGTCGCCATGATCACCAGCGTTCAGGCATCCGCGCTGGGCGATGCCCCGATTGCAGATATCACACCAGCCGGTTTGCCCGTTGCATCGATTCTTCGTGCCAGCAAGATTGCCACGCTGGACGCAGACCGCATCCTGCGCGTTCTGGGCCAACTTTCGGATCGCGATGAAGCCAGCGCCCGCGCCGCCCTGAAGGCCTGCGCGGGGTTCTGATCACTCCGCCGGAACCGCCCGCGCTTCGTCGCTCAACGGATGTGTCAGATGCACCAGCATTTCCTTCGGGCAGACCTGCAGGAAATTCGCGCGTTCCGCCGCCCAGTTCGCAAGGATCATCCCGGCCTTCACACTGCCGGTTTCCGCCGCGTGGCGTTGCACCAAACTGCGCAACTGCGCTTCCCAATGCGGATGCGTCACAGCACATGTCACCAGCGATTCCATGTTGATGAAATCCTCGGCCACGCCGTCCGGGTCATACAGATAGGCCATCCCCCCCGTCATGCCTGCGCCAAAGTTCGCACCGATCCGGCCAAGGATCACCGCAACACCCCCCGTCATGTATTCGCAGCCGTTGGTCCCGCAGCCCTCGATCACCACCGACGCCCCGGAATTGCGCACCGCGAACCGCTCACCCGCCCGGCCCGCCGCGAACAGAAACCCATCCGTCGCGCCATACAGAACCGTGTTCCCGATGATCGTGTTATCCGCCGCCACCAAAGGCGACGACATCATCGGCCGCACCACGATCAGCCCGCCGGACAGGCCTTTGCCGACATAATCGTTGGCATCCCCCATGACTTCCAGTTTCAACCCGCGCACCGCAAAGGCCCCTAACGATTGCCCGCAAGACCCCGTCAGCTTCACGTTCAGATGGTCCGGCTGCAGCCCGTTGCGCATCCCGAATTTCTTAACGATGTGACTGCTCGCCCGCGTCCCGATGGTCCGGTGCGTGTTCCGAACCGCATAGGACAGCTGCATTTTTTCGCCATCCTCAAAGAACCGCGCCCCGTCTTTCACGATGTCCGCGTCCAGCGTATCAGGCACCGCATTGCGCGGTTTCGTGCGGTCATAGGTAATCCGGTTTGCCCCATCCACCGTGATCAGCAACGGGTTCAGGTCCAGATCATCCAGATTGGCCGCACCCCGGCTGACCTGAGTCAACAAATCCGCCCGCCCGATGATCTCATCCATCGACCGCGCCCCGATCTGCGCCAGAATCTCGCGTACTTCCTGCGCATAGAAAGTGATCAGGTTCACCACTTTGTCCGCAGTGCCCGTGAATTTCGCCCGCAAATCCGGGTTCTGCGTGCAGACCCCGACCGGGCAAGTATTCGACTGGCATTGCCGCACCATGATGCAGCCCATCGCGATCAAGGCCGCCGTCCCGATCCCGTATTCCTCGGCCCCCATCATCGCCGCCATCACCACGTCGCGCCCCGTGCGCAGGCCGCCGTCCGTTCGCAGCGTCACCCGTTCGCGCAGGTTGTTCATCGACAGCACCTGATGCGCCTCGGTCAGGCCCATTTCCCACGGCAGGCCAGCGTACTTGATGCTGGTCGCAGGGGACGCCCCC
>JANMDH010000011.1:0-4577 GCA_031376195.1 Gemmobacter sp.
ATCGTGGGCGCAGGCCCTGCGGGTGCCTCTGCGGCCTATCACCTTGCCCGTCTTGGTCGGCGGGTTCTGCTGCTTGACTGGGCGCGCTTTCCCCGTGACAAAAGCTGCGGCGATGGCCTGACCCGCTTTGCGACACGGCAACTCGCCGAAATGGGTGTCTTGGAAATGATTTCTGGTGCGGCGCTCAGCCAGGGCGTCCGCATCCACATGCGCGGGCATGGCAGCCGCGACTTTCGCTATCCCGATGATCCCGACCCAAGCCATCAGGGCATTGTCGTGCCACGGTTCATACTGGATCACGCGATCTGCCAGCGTGCAGTGGCGGTGGGTGCCGAGCTTTGGGAAGAGGTGCACGCGACAGCACTGCTGCATGATGCGGCGGGGGCGGTTTGCGGCGTTGTTGTCGAACGGCGGGACGGTCACCTCACCGAATTGCATGCCCGCGTGGTCATCGCCGCAGACGGTGCATCCTCGCGCCTGGCGCGGCAGGCGGGGCTTCGCAACAACGGGCGCGACGAGACCGGCTATGCCATTCGCGGCTACTACGACGGGATCGAGGGGCTTGGCGATCTGCTGGAAATCCATATGCCCCTGCGCGACCCGACGGACCGCTATCTGCTGCCCTCCTACGGCTGGGTTTTCCCGACCGGCCCGACCTCCGCCAATATCGGCGTTGGCCTGGTGCAGCGCGAACGCGGCAGCAATGTCCGCGAAATGATGGGGCGCTTTCTGGAAGAGCTGCGCCATGACGCACCCCGCTTTGCCGCGATGCGTCCCTGTGGTGAATGGCGCGGTGCTGCGCTCCGCTTCGATTTCGTGCCACAGCACTGCACGTCGCCGGGGCTCGTCCTCGCCGGCGATGCGGCGGGACTGGTCAGCCCCTTCACCGGCGAAGGCATCAGCTATGCACTCGCCTCCGGTCGGTTGGCCGCCGAGACGATCGACCGCGCGCTTGCGGCCCCCGGCACGCTCGACCTTGCCGATTATCCGCGCGCGCTGGCCGGGCAGTACACTGGCTATTTCGAGGCAGGCCGGGAATCCGCGCTGCGCTACCGGCTGATCTGGCGTCTTGTCGAAAGCACGTTCCAAAGCGATCGGCCCCTTTACGACATCTGCCGTCGCGCGGCCCTCTTTCCCGAGGGCATTGGCGAATCCTACATCCGCGAGGCCTTCACCGATGTCGGCCAGACCCTGGGTCAAGGCACCGAAGCGGAGCCGGACGGTCCGGCTGCCAAACTCGCCGGTGTCCGCGCAGATCTGATGGGCGTGGGTGAGATGCTGCTCGGTACAGTGCGGCAGAACTGGCCCTTCCTCGCCCGCGTCGTCACAGTTGAGGAAAGCGTGCCGGGTGTGCCCCTGCGCCCCGCGCTGCTGCTGCTGCTTGCCGGGCGCGCTGCCGGGCAGCGCCCCCCCGCTGCCGTTCCACTCGCAGCGGCGGTAGAGATGGGTTTCATTGCCGCCCTCGCACACACGAGCGTGACGGAAGAACGAGCATCTAGCGCACCTGACCGCGCGAACTGGGGCAACCGCGCGGCCCTCATGGTGGGGGACTTCCTGCTGGCCAGCGCCTACGCGGTCAGCGCCGAAATCAGCGCCGAAGCGAGCGGCATGATCGCCGCCGCCGCGGCGCGCGCGGCAGAAGGGCATCTTCGCTCGCTGCGTCACGCCCATGACGTGAACCTTACCCTCGACGAACACCGGGCGATCCTTGATGCCAAGGCAGGCACCCTGTTCGAACTGCCCTGCCGGCTTGGAGGCCGGGCCGCAGGGGCGTCGCCCCGCATCGTGGCCGCGCTTGGCACCTATGGCCGCAAGTTGGGGGTCGCCTATCAGATCAGGCACGACCTCTCTGCGGCGCAGGGCCAGGCGACCGAACTCGGCCGGGCCGTAGGCTCAAATCTCGCAGAAGGAATTTACCCCTTGGCGGTCGTCCATGCGCTGCATTCGGATTACCGCCAGCAACTCGTGCCGGCCCTTGCCGCGATGCGGGTCGGCGACTCGGCGACGGAAGTAGCCGGGATTGTCCTTGCGGCAGGAGGAGAAATCCTGGCCGCGTCGGATGCAACGCGGACCGTCGCCGATGCCAAGGCCGCGCTGCGCAACATTCCCGACGGCACGCTGCGCGTCTGGCTGGAAAGGCTGGCCGACTCCCTGCTGGTTTCCGGCTGACGACTTTGGACCTGTCGTGGTCTCGTCCTGATATTCTGAATTTCCTTGATGGTGAATTTCGACGTCATATTTGCCGCTGATGTATTTTTGCGGTCAAAAATAACTATCCAGTCTCGCCTTCTTTGGGCACTTATAGGTCAACCTTGGAGGAGGTCCCGATGAACATCCAGACACCTGAACCGCAGCGTATGCCCATTAGGCTGAATGCCGACAGCGGCGATTTTGATGTCTTTCACCAGATCGTCAGCCAGACAGCCACCACCGCCGATACGCCCCTTGCCACCGAGGTTCTGCGCAATATCCCCATCTATGACGGCGTCAAAGTGGACGCTGCCGCCGCCCATCCGGCCAGCCGTCAGGCTTTGATGGCGGAATGGGCGCATGTATTTTCGCATGGTGCGGGCATCGTCGTGATCCGTCAGGGCGTGGCGGATCATGACGTCATCGACCGGGCCAGCGTCGTCTTTGACCAGATCATTGCCGACGAAAAACAGGCGGCCAAGGGTGGCGGCGACCATTTCGCCAAGCCGGGCGCGAATGACCGGATCTGGAATTCGCTGGAAAAGCATTGTCTGGCCGACCCCGCCAACTTTGCCGCCTATTTCAGTGCAAACAGCATCGCCCTTGCGTCAGAGGCCTGGCTGGGGCCAGCCTATCAGATGACGGCGCAGGTCAACCGGGTGAACCCTGGCGGTGCGGCCCAAACCCCGCACCGCGATTATCATCTTGGTTTCATGTCCGCGGACCGGATGGCGCAGTTCCCTGCCCATATCCATGCCGTCTCGCCGATGCTGACGCTGCAAGGGGCCGTGGCGCATTGCGATATGCCGGTCGAAACCGGGCCGACGATGCTGCTGCCGTTTTCGCAGCAATTCCTTGAAGGCTATCTCGCCTACTCGCGTCCTCAGTTTCAGGCGTATTTCGCGGCGAACTACGCACAATTGCCGCTGGAAAAGGGCGATCTGGTGTTTTTCAACCCGGCGGTCATGCATGGCGCGGGCACCAACCATACGACCGACAGGTTCCGCATGGTGAACCTGCTGCAAGTATCCTCGGCCTTTGGTCGTGCAATGGAAACCGTAAACCGCAGGCGCATGGTGCAGGTGCTTTATCCGGTTCTGAAGGCTGCGACGGGGCTGAACGTCGCCAATGTCATCGCCGCTGCGGCCGAGGGCTATCCGTTCCCGACCAATCTGGACAGCAATCCACCCATCGGGGGCATCGCGCCCAAAACCCAGGCTGACTATCTGCACGACGCCTTGGCGCAAAACCAAAGCGAGGCAGATTTTCTGGCCGAACTCTATGCGCTTCACCGCAGGAACCAGTCGTAAGGGCGCGAAGATGAGCCGGATTGACGGCACGCGGCCGTAACCGGGCGGCACTCAGGGTTTGGGGCCGCCACGGCAAGGTTGTTTGCGCAGGCAGGCGCCGCTGGCCTGATTGTCTCTGTCGATGCATACCGTTTGTTGCGGCTTTATCTGCAGCATACGGCTGCAGATGGCGAAAACGCCACCACGGATGGCGAAAACTGATCACGTTATGGCCGCTTTCCGCGCCAGAAGGTTTTGGAATGACAGTGGGGGATGCCGGATCATGCGCTATTCCGGTTTAAGGGTGATCGCCGAGGCGTTGACGGGTCACAAGGGGTGGAAGCCTCTGTGGCGCGACGCGAGCCCACAGGCCGAGTATGACTACGTCATCGTGGGCGGCGGCGGGCATGGCCTGGCCACGGCCTATTATCTTGCAAAAGAATTCAAGCAGGCGCGGATCGCCGTGCTGGAAAAGGGTTATCTTGGCGGTGGAAACGTCGGGCGCAATACCACGATCATCCGCTCCAACTACTTGCTTGAGGGGAATGAGCCTTTCTATGAATTCTCGCTGAAATTGTGGGAAGGGCTGGAGCAGGACTTCAACTACAACGCCATGGTCAGCCAGCGCGGGATCATCAACCTGATCCATACCGATGCCCAGCGCGACGCATTCACCCGGCGCGGTAACGGGATGATCCTGAACGGCGCAGATGCGGAAATGCTCAACTGCGATCAGGTCCGGGCGATGTATCCGTTTCTCAATTTCGACAACGCGCGTTTCCCGATCAAGGGTGCCCTGATGCAGCGGCGTGGCGGCACAGTGCGCCATGACGCGGTGGCATGGGGCTATGCGCGCGGGGCGGATCTGCGGGGTGTCGATCTGATCCAGAACTGCGAAGTGACCGGGATGCGGATCGAGGGTGGTCGCATCCTCGGCGTGGAAACCTCGCGCGGGTTCATCGGAGCCAGAAAGGTTGGCGTTGCGGTGGCGGGGTCATCGTCAAAAGTCATGGCCTATGCGGGCATGCGCCTGCCTATAGAAAGCCATGTTTTGCAGGCTTTTGTGTCCGAAGGACTGAAGCCCCTGATCAACGGGGT